>JAUWKH010000036.1 GCA_030614305.1 Bacteroidota bacterium | reverse complement strand
ATATGTTGGTGCAGCAAGTGAAGTTGAAATGAAAGAAAAGAAAGACCGTTTTGATGATGCTTTAAATGCAACAAAAGCTGCTATTGAAGAAGGTATAGTTCCTGGCGGCGGAGTTGCTTATATCAGAACTATTAAAGCCATTGAAAACCTTAAAGGTGAAAACGAAGACGAAAATACCGGTATAGCTATCATAAGAAGATCTCTTGAAGAACCATTACGACAGATTGTTGAAAATGCCGGAATGGAAGGCTCTGTTGTTGTTCAAAAAGTTATTGAAGGTAAAGAAGATTTCGGCTTTAATGCCAGAATCGATAAATATGAAAATCTTTTTGCATCCGGAGTAGTTGATCCTACTAAAGTTACACGTGTAGCTCTTGAAAACGCAGCTTCAATCGCAGGTATGTTATTAACTACCGAATGTGTTGTGTCTGAACATAAAGAAGATACAGCAGCAGCACCACAAATGCCCCCAATGGGTGGTGGTATGCCAGGTGGTATGGGAGGTATGTATTAAAAATTGATTTACGATCAAGGATTGCAGATTATAGATTTATGATTTTCAAATACTTCTAAAATCATAAATCGTTAATCCTTGTTCTTAAATCAAAAAAAAGTTAACTTTATGGACAGGCAATAATTAAATATAAGCCCCTCAAAATTTGCGGGGCTTTTTTTATGTCGTATATTTGCAATATATACAATAAATTTCAGTTTAATTATTTATTTAAATCAATAGAAACTACTAAATGATGAAAAAGCAAATATTGTCAATATTAGTAATTTTATTTATTTTTAATAATGTCATTTGTCAGGAAGATATTAAATCAAAATATCCAATTGATGAAGAAACACAGTTAATTACTTTTCAGGAAGTTGTTCAGGAAGAGGGTACAAAAAATGAGTTGTTTAATCGTTGTATTAACTGGCTTAATAATTTTTATAATAATCCTGTTAGCGTTACTAAAGTTCGCGATAATAAAACAGGTAAAATAAAAGGTAATCACCGCTTCAGGCTTAATTATTTTGATAAAAACGGGAATGAACTGGATGGAGCTATGGTTTTATATTCATTTGTAATTGAGCTTAAAGACGGACGATACAGATATACAATCACCGATTTTGTCCTAAAAAAGACTTCACGTTATCCGGCTGAAAAATGGCTTGACAAATCCGATCCTGCTTATAATCCACAATGGAATAAATACCTTAAACAGCTTGCGGATTTTGTTGCAGAATGGTCGGAAAATTTAAAAATGAAAATGAAACCGGCACCTGAGAAAGTTGAAGAAGAATGGTAATTATGACATCATCTTCAAAAAAAGACATCAGGACTATCTCTGTCGAGGAGATTAAAGAATTCATGATAAATAATAACGAAAAGCCTTTTCGTGCAAAACAGGTTTATGAATGGCTTTGGAAAAAATCAGCCTTCTCCTTTGAAGAAATGACCAACCTATCTAAAAATATCCGTGAACTTCTTAATTCCAATTTTGTAATAAATTCAATAAAAATTAATTCTCAGCAGAAAAGCAAAGACGGAACAATAAAAATTGCTTTCGGACTTTTTGATGGAAATATTGTTGAGGGTGTACTTATTCCAAGTTCCGACAGGATGACCGCTTGTATTTCTTCGCAGGTTGGATGTGCTTTAGCCTGTAAGTTTTGTGCAACCGGGCAATTCGGATTTATAAGAGATTTGAATTTTGATGAGATTTATGACCAGGTTGCAATTATCTCAAAAACAGCACTTGATAATTATAAAATTCCATTGTCAAACATTGTTTATATGGGCATGGGCGAACCTATGTTGAACTATAATAATGTTATGAAATCGATTGAAATAATTACTTCTGCTGACGGACTTTCAATGTCTCCACAAAGAATAACCGTTTCAACGGTAGGTATTGCAACAAAAATAAAACAACTGGGCGATGATAATATAAAATTCAATCTGGCTCTTTCGCTTCATACGGCTAATGATATTAAACGCAGCAGCATTATGCCCGTTAATAATCAAAATTCAATAAAAAAACTTATTGAAGCTTTCAAATATTTTCATTCCAAAACAAATAAAAGAATTACAATTGAATATATTTTATTTAAAAATTTTAACGATTCATTATCCGATGCCAAAGAATTAGCCAATTTTTGTAAAAACTTCCCGGTGAAAATAAATATTATTGAATACAATACAGTTGAAGGAAGTGGTTTTAGCAAAGCTGACAATGAAAAAATGAATGAATTTGCGGATTTTATGAAAAGTAAAAATTTAATAGTAAATATCAGGAAAAGTCGCGGGAAGGATATTGACGCAGCTTGCGGACAATTGGCAAACCGTTAAAAAACTTGTAACTATTCAGTTTATTAATTTAATAATGATTAGTTATAAAAATATTTGTATTTTAGTGTTGAATTTTAAAAAAAATCAATATCTTGGAAAACACTTATTCAATATCAGGAAACATAGTTGATGTAGTAAACCGGAAAATTTTTCAGGGGACAATTACTGTTAAAAACGGTAAAATATATTCAATAACAAAAGAAAAAACCAATAACACAAATTATATCGTTCCCGGGCTGATTGATGCCCATATCCATATTGAAAGTTCAATGCTTATTCCTTCGGAATTTGCACGTTTGGCGGTTGTTCACGGTACAGTTGCAACTGTTTCCGATCCACACGAAATTGCAAATGTGCTGGGGATGTACGGAGTTAATTATATGATAGAAAACGGAAAAAAAGTTCCGTTTAAATTTTATTTCGGTGCTTCGTCATGTGTTCCTGCAACAACTTTTGAAACATCAGGAGCTACTTTCGACGCAGATAAAATTGAAGAGCTGTTAAAAACAGATGAGATAAAATATCTTTCGGAAATGATGAACTGGCCCGGAGTATTGTCACACGATAAAGAAGTAATGGCAAAAATAGCAGTTGCAAAAAAATATCATAAACAAGTAGATGGGCATGCTCCCGGACTAAGAGGCGAGGAAGCAAAAAAATATATTGAAGCCGGTATTTCAACCGACCACGAATGTTATACAATTGAGGAAGCGCTGGACAAAATCAAATACGGAATGAAAATAATAATTAGAGAAGGAAGTGCAGCTAAAAATTTTGAAGCATTAATCGGACTTATGGGAAAATACCCTAAAAAATTAATGTTTTGTTCTGATGACAGGCATCCTAATGATCTTGAAAAATGTCATATTAACGATTTGGTAAAAAGAGCAATAAAAAAAGGATATGATCCGGTTACAGTATTACGAAGTTGTGTTTATAATCCTGTTAAGCATTATGGTCTTGAAGTTGGATTATTACAGGAAGGTGACCCTGCTGATTTTATAATTATTGATGATTTTGATAATTTTAATGTTTTGGCAACATATATTGACGGAACTAAAGTTGCTGAAAACGGAAAAACTTTAATTGATCCAATTACAGATTCTACTCCAAACAATTTTAGAACAAAACAAATAGAATTACAGGATTTGCAGATAACACCACAATCCGATACTGTTAAAGTTATTCATGCAATTAACGGGCAATTGATTACAAAAAAAACATCAGCTAAGATAAATGTAGAAAAAAATAATGCTGAAAGTAACACAAAAAATGATGTATTAAAATTAGTTGTAACCAACCGTTATGAACACGTCAAACCTGCAATTGCTTTTATTAATAATTTCGGGTTAAAGAACGGAGCAATTGCTTCTTCAGTAGCTCACGATAGTCATAATATTATTGCAGTTGGTGTTGATGATGAAGACATTATGAACGCCATTAACATGCTGATTAAAGTAAAAGGTGGGGTTTCACTGGCAAATGCAGAAGAAAAAACAGTTCTTCCGTTACATGTAGCCGGTTTGATGTCAAATAAAGATTGTTATCTTATAGCTTCTGAATATGACAGTATTGATAAGAAAGCAAAAAAATTGGGTTCAAAGCTCAATGCTCCTTATATGACTTTATCATTTATGGCATTATTGGTAATTCCTGAATTAAAGTTAAGCGATAAGGGTTTGTTTGATGGTATTAAATTTGAATTTACACCGTTATTTGAAGAATAAGTTCCAATTAGTTTTATACTGATACAGAACAGGTTCATACGGTCGTACTGGTAAATTTAGTAAACTTTTTCGACTAAATACAAAATATATCTTATTTTATACATACATATATTTGAATATGCTAAAATTTATTATATATTTGCAAAAAATTACTAATTAAACATTAAAACTTTTTCATTATGAAAAAATCAGTATTAGATGTAGTTAAATTAGAAGCAGCTGCAGGCAAACTAAGAGCTATTGCACATCCTATGCGGATTGCAATAATTGACATGTTAAATGATGAACCTAAAATGAACGTTACTAAAATTTACACAAAACTAGGTATTGAACAAGCATCTGCTTCTCATCATTTGAATATATTAAAAACTAAAGGACTTCTTGTTTCAAAACGGGATGGAAAAAAAATATTATATTCAATAAAAGATGCGGCTTTGTCCGAAATTATTGATTGTATTAACAGGTGTAGTGATTATTAAATTTTATTATAAAACTCTATTGTAGCTCCCAGTCTTCCTCAATATCCCAATTTGCACGTATATTAATATCGGTTGGGAAATAATAGGTTTTTTCGGGCTGCATATTATTTATATAATCTCCTGTATCCCATCTGCCATTATTATTTGCGTCAAGTATTGCTTTTATCAAATATTTGCCCGGATTCAAGTATTCGTATTTGATAAGCTGATTTTCAGTAATAAATCTTTCGTTTAATACACCTTCTTTTTCATTTAATAATTGAATAATGTAATGCTTATTCGGATTATCAATTTTGATATTCAGGAAAAGTATTCCATAATCGGTAAGCAATTTGGTTCGAAAATTTATTATAGTAGTATCATTACTATAATTTTGTAAATCAGTAAAAACCGAATCAGGAATAAATAATTGATAATTGGTGTTTTCGCTCCATTGACGTGATAATTGCGCTTCTCTTTTTACTGAATCCACAAATGTTATTTGCGGAGAAACAATTGTGTCTTCACCTTCAATAAGCAGGATTTTAGAAAAATCATAATTTTTTACCGGATATGTAAATTTAATGTTCAGTGGCTTATTAATATCTAAAACATTTGCTTTTACATTTGACTTTATCTGGATTTTTTGTGGTTTTTCCTTTTCTTTTTTTAATCGTTTTCCCCTGTCAGGTTTAACAAGAGCAATTTCAACAGTATCTAAAATAAGTGTATCATCAGAAATTTTAAAAACCAGTGTATCAATATCAACATCTTTCAGCCAGTAAAACACAGTGTCTTTTTCCGGATTAATCTCCTTAATCTTCCAATCTGTTTCAAACTGATGATTTAAAACTTCAATATTTAAATCTTTTACAGGAAATTTAAAAATAAAAGCCAATTGTCCTTTACGGATTAATGCTGCTTTTGTAAGTTGCTGTGTGGAATCAATTTCCTGAAAAAGAAAAAGCTTATATAAATTATTATTTATAGTATCAATTTCAAGTGAATCATTAAAAATTGCTTCATCTGTCAGGCTATCAGCAATTAGACTGTCAAAAACAGGAAAATAATAATAATCAGGAATGAGCAGACTATCTGAGAAAGCGATTTCTTCATTTGGCAGATCATATAAATAATTACCGTTTGCATCGCGTAAAGCAAAAATCTTATATGTTTCATCTTTTAAATTGTTCAATTCAAATTCCCCTTTGCTATTGGTTTTTGAAACATAATAAGGCTTTACTAAATAAGGGATGGAATCAAAAGGTATGGTATCATTATTATCAATATAAAGCATAACAAATATATCTTCTTCCGGCTTAAGAGTAAATGCGTTTAAAACTTCACCGGTAATTGACAGGGAGTCAACAGTAGTGCCGGTTGAAAATACATACTCAAAATTTGAAACGGGATTATTTTCAGTAATATCAGCTATTGCATCACCGAAAAATATTGTATAAGTAGTGCTGTCTTTTAATTTTTCATCAAATTTAATTACAACAGATTTACCTTTTGTTTTAAAATCAGGCATGTCTTCCAAAGGAGGTGAAATAATTACCTGGCTATTCACTTCATTTAATTTAATAAATTCATCAAAATAGATATAAATTTTGTCGGTTATAAAACCTGAAGAATAATTTGCAGGCACGCAATACAAAACCTGTGGCGGAGTAATATCCCTGGGACCTCCTTTCGGTGGAATGGGATTAGCACAATCTGTAATGATTAAAGTTACAGCAATTAACAATAAAAAATTGAGTACTATTTTTTTAGCATCTATTATTTTTTTCATATTTTATTATTTTCTTTGCGTCTTAGCGTCTTTGCGAGAGAATGTTTTCACGCAAAGCCGCAAAGTCGCAAAGGTTATTTATAATTTTTCACTGTTTTATTTTTTTTCTAAAAGTTTCCCAATCGTAAATCCTTTGTCATTAAAGTGCTTTAAAAACCTGGGCAAAACATACAAAACTTTTTCTTTTGCTTTTTTGCTGTCATGAAAAACAACGATTGAACCTGCTTTTGTATTGTTGATGGCGTTGCTCAGGCATTGTTCTTTGGTTATTTTATTATCAAAATCGCCTGTTAGCACCGACCACATTATTATTGTATATTCTTTTTTTATTAATTTTATTTGATTTGACGAAATTCTACCGTAAGGTGGTCTGAATAAAAATGATTCAAAATATTTTTCACACTTTTTAATATCTTTTATAAAATCATTTGTTTTGGTTTTCCATCCGTTTAAATGATTAAAGGTATGATTGCCAATATCATGCCCCGCTTCAATTATTTTATTAAAGGTATCGGGATGGTTTTTTACATTTTTACCAATGCAGAAAAATGTTGCTTTTACATTAAATTTATTTAAAATAATTAAAATTTCCAATGTTACATCAGGAGTGGGACCATCGTCAAAATTCAAATAGATCTTTTTCCGGTTATTCGGAATGTCCCAAACCAGATTTTTAGAAAATAATTTTTTCAGCAGAAATGGTGTTTTAATAAAATACAAAGTTTTTATATTTTAAATTTATTTCCTGATATTCTGATTTTGGAGATATAAGCCGTAATATTGTTCAAAAATATCTCCTGATATTTTGCTTAAATCAGTTTGTTCGTATTCTTGTGTAACCTGATTTATTTTGTGCAGTTTTGCCAAACCTTGTTGTTTTTCAAATTCAATCAATTTAGCTTTCTGTCCGGTAAACAAAAAATAATAATTCAAATCCTGCTCAATTAATTCTATCAGTCTTAAAACAATTTTATTAGCTTTTTCGGCTTCACCGGCTTTATAATAACTTTCTGCTATCGGTAAAACAAAATAATTATATCTTACAGTTTCATCAGGCATTAACTCAATACACCTGTTTAAAACCGCAACAGCAGAATCTTTTTTCCCTTCAATTATTAACTCATCTGCCAGTCTTGTATAAATACTTCTCAAATTCATGGTCATCCTGATATTATCTTCATTAAGATAAATATCCTGATCCTGCATGCCTACATAAAATTTATTCATAAGGTTATCATACATCACATCCGTATTGATACGTCCTATTTGTCCGTCGGTTCTTTTTGTTTTTATTGGCACTAAACGGTAAGCCATTCCTTCAAGCTGAAAGTAATCCGTAAGGTTAATGTAAGCCTCATTTCCGGTTGTGATGGCAAAGTAAACCGGTCGTTCCCAGTTGTTTGTTGCCAAAAGGTCAAGAACCATCAACTTATTTTTATGAACTCCATCTCTGTTTAAAGTCCATTCAACAGGAACAATTTTATCAGCAAGTTCCAATGGAACCGTACCATTTTCAACAAGAGTTGAGGAGTCAACGGATACTTTAAATTTATTTGTCGGGATATAATCCATCAGTCCTATCTGGCTGCTGAATTTTGAGTTGGGATTATCACTGGCAACAAATGCTATGATTTCTTTCAAATCGTAATATTTATTAAGTAATTGTTCATTTTTAATTATTGGAACATAATCCCTTGTTCCCTGAATATATTTATCTTTTGTTAATGAAAATGGCACAGGGTCGGAATCATAGGCTTTACGTTTAAGTTGATCAATATACCAATCGGTATTTAACAGGCTCATATTTGCAACACGAACATCGGTTCTAATGCCTTCAACTTCCTGTGCGTACCATAGCGGGAAAGTATCATTATCACCGTTGGTAAACAATATTGCGTTTTGAGCACATGAGTTAAGATAATTTTTTGCAACCTGAAGTGCAGTATATCTGCCTGAGCGATCATGGTCGTCCCAGCCATCTTTAGCCATGATTCCGGGAACTAATATCAGGCAAATTAGTGTTGTGGCAAAAGCAGAAATTTTCGGCTTGAATTTTTTTGCAAAAAAATCAAATATTGATAATACTCCCAAACCAATCCAAATTGCAAAAGCATAAAATGTAGCTGCATAAGCATAATCCCTTTCACGGGGTTGCGGTGAATACTGATTTAAATAAATTACAATAGCTATCCCGGTCATAATAAAAAGAAGAGAAACTACAATGCCATCTTTATAATTTTTGTTAAACTGATAAAATATTCCTATCAATCCCAATATCAGCGGAAGGAAATAGAATTTGTTTCTTCCTTTATTTTCCATGCTTTCAGGTAAATTATTTTGAGGGCCAAGTCTCCATTCATCAATAAAATTAATGCCGCTTATCCAATTACCTTTTAATAAGCCTCCTCTTCCCTGTATATCATTTTGCCTTCCTGCAAAATTCCACATAAGATATCTGAAATACATGTGACCTAACTGGTACTTGAAGAAGAATCTAAGGTTTTCACCAAAAGTCGGGATGTGTTTATTATCCGGGTCTCTTTTAATTCCTGCCCATCTTTTATAATCATCAACATAAATGGTTTCGGTACTGCTCCACATTCGGGGAAAAATCGTTTCATATTTTGCATCATAAACAGGGATGGTATTTTTTCTGTCGTCTGAAATTACATATTTTCCTTTCTCCTTGTCTTTTATGTAAACAGGATTTCCATCTTTTCTGTCAACCATTGGGGCATTATAATATTGTCCGTGCAAAAGAGGCCAATCACCATATTGCTCACGGTTAAGGTATGCCAGCAGGCTGATTGCATCTTCGGGATTGTTTTCATCAATCGGAGTATTTGCATTTGAACGAATAATCAATAAGAAAAATGAAGAATATCCGATCAAAATAAATATAAATCCAAGAATGATAGTATTAAGAATAACTTTTTTATGTTTTTTCGTATATACTAATCCCCAGATAATTCCGCTGATTAATAAAATAAAATAAATTATTGTTCCTGTATTAAAGGGCAATCCGATTGAATTAACGAAAAACCTTTCAAAAAGACCGGCAAAATTTACTATCCATGGAACAATAGCATACATTATTACAGCTAAAATAATAAATGAAATTATCAGTGTTATAAAAATTCCTTTTTTAGTTGGTTTATATTTTTTGAAATAATAAACAAATGTTATAGCAGGAATTGCAAGTAAGTTTAAAAGATGTACGCCAATTGATAATCCTATCAGGTAAGCAATTAATATCAGCCATCTGTACGAATGATCTTGGTCGGCAGTTTCTTCCCACTTTAATATAGCCCAGAAAACTACGGCTGTAAAAAATGATGACATTGCGTAAACTTCGCCTTCCACAGCCGAAAACCAGAAAGAATCGGAAAAAGTGAAAGCTAAGGCTCCGACAATTCCGCTGCCAAAAATTGCATACATTTTTGCTTTGGTAATCTCACCTGAAGCAAGAACTATTTTTTTTGCCAGGATAGTAATTGACCAAAACAAGAAAAGGATAGTAAAACTGCTTGATAGTGCCGACATGGTGTTTATCATCCTTGCAACAAGGCTTGTATCGCCAAAAGCAAATAATGAAAAAAACCTGCCCAGCAATTGAAATAATGGTGCTCCGGGCGGGTGTCCTACTTGCAATTTGTATGCTGTTGCTATATATTCACCACAATCCCAAAAACTTGCTGTTGGCTCTGATGTAATGATATAAACCATTGTTGCAATTGCAAAAATTATCCAGCCAATGATATTATTTAGTTTCTTGTAGATTTTCATATGTTTATAATTGTGAAAAATAATCATATCCCAGTATGAACCGACGGGTTAACCCGTCGGCTTTAATACCGAACTGCGAATTTATGAAAAAAATCTGATATTAATCCTTCATTGATGACAAGTCGTTGTTTGATTAATAATAATTATTATTTTTGCTGAAAAAATTATAAAATATGAACAAGTTAGTTTTATTACGTCACGGCGAAAGCATCTGGAATAAAGCAAACCGTTTTACCGGATGGACTGATGTCGGTCTTTCCGAAAAAGGTATTATTGAAGCTATAGAAGCCGGAAAAATTTTAAAAGAACAAGGATTTAAATTTAAAGTTGCTTACACTT
>JAUWKH010000275.1 GCA_030614305.1 Bacteroidota bacterium | reverse complement strand
AGAACAATCTAAAACCTTTTTGAAAATTTTTTCAATATTCATAAAAAACAATTTTTTCTTTGTGATACTTTGTGATGTACTTTGTGCAACTTCGTGGTTTAATAAAATTTTAATCCTTGATTCGCATAAGTTGCTAATTATTGTTTTAAGTTTGTTTTATACTTCATTAATAAGATGAGCAATACGTTTATCTATTTGAGTTGAATCAAATTTTAACAGAAACCCTGAATATTCTTCTGATTTTTCAATAGCATTCAACAGATTAAAATCTTTTTGTTTAACTGAATAAAACATTTTTTTATTAAGAAATCTTTCAGCCAGGTATTCTTGTTCGGTTTGACCGGGAGTAGGAATAAATATTGCTTTTTTGCCAAGTGCTGTTAAATCCATAATACTGGAATAGCCTGGTCTGCAAATGATAATCTTTGACCGGAAAATATAATTAATCAATTCATCGGATTCCAAATGTGAAAAAACTTTAATATTTTCAGATAAATTATAATGTTCTGATTTTTCGGTTATACCTCTTACAACAATACTTTTAAGCTTGGTTTCTTTTAATTGTTTTAAAATATTTTCTTCAAGAACGGTTCTTTGGGGTTCGGGTCCCGAAAGCATCACAAGTACATCATAACACGGTTTTTCTGAAATATCAACTTTAGATTTATACTCATTAAAACGTGATAAAGGTCCGATAAAATAAGTTGCCTTAGAAATTTTATGTTTATGCGACAAATCACCCGAAAGATTTATTTCTCCTTCAAAATCAGGGATCCAGAGTTCATCAAATTTATTTATATAAAACTTATTGATCTTAAATAGAAATTTTTTAAAAAAATTTATTTTATCCGGAGTTTTTACCAAAATCTGGTGCGTCATAAAAATACATGGAATTTTCTTATTCCACAAACCATAACGATTATCTGAAATTACTACATCAATTTTATATTTCTTTATGATCTTTTTCAGGATTTTATATTCTCGTATAAATGAAAATAAAATCTTGGGAGCTGATAAAAACATTTTTATAGCCATGTTTCCTTTTTCAGGATAATTTAGATTATAACCTGGGAAAGCAATGTATTGGAGCTCAGGAAATTCTTTTTTCAGAAATTCAAGAGGTCTTTTATCAGCTCCGATAATAACATTAAAATTGCTTTCAATCAATTTATTAATAATTGGCACACAACGTGTTGCATGGCCAATCCCCCAATTTAGAGGACAAAGCAATATATTTTTTTTATCTTTCAAAACAAAATCGTAGAAATGATATACAAATGTATTAATAAAATAGTATAAATTTGATATTTTGTAATTAATCAATTTCAATTCTCTCACGATAGCTATCGCGATTGAGGATAGATTATAAAAATGACATTAGTTGGTATAAGGGTATAAAGGTATAAAGGTATAGTGGTATAAAGGTATCAAGGGGTATAAAGGTATCCAGACGGACGCCCTTTGGTTGTAAGGGTAAAGGTGATAGAATGATGGAGTAATGGAGTAATGGAATGATTGAGTGATTGAATGATTGAGTGATTGAATGATTGAGTGATTGAGTGATTGAATGATTGAGTGATTGAATAATTGAATGATGGAATGATGGAGTAATGGTTTCCCCATATTTCCCCTATTCCCCCTATTTCCTCTATTCCCCTTACAACCAAAGGGCGTCCGTACGAAGCGAAGCAAGCGACACGAAGTCCATCCATACGGACTCCTTTTAGTCGTATGAAGCGAAGCAAATCCGTATGGACGGATTTACTTCGTTTCATTAGCCCGCATGGGTCCGTATGGATGGATTTCCATTATTCCATATAATTTGTGAAGAAATTTTCATTGTTAATTTAATACTTATTTAGTCACTATAAATAACACCATATCAATGTTACTTTATCAAATAGGCATAACATTAATACCCGGAGTGGGCGATATTGTAGGCAAAAAGCTTATTGCTTACTGCGGAAGTGTTGAAGCGGTATTTAAGGAAAAAAAGAATCTTTTATTAAAAATTCCGGGAATTGGTGGGCACACAGTAAATTCGATAATTAACCAAAAAATTCTTGAAAGAGCTGAACAAGAAATAAAGTTTATTGAAAAATATAAAATTAATACTCTTTTTTATTTAGATGACAAATACCCATATCGTTTGAAACAATGTGAAGATAGCCCGATGTTGTTGTTTTATAAAGGCAATGCAGATCTTAATTCCCCAAAAATCATAAGTATAGTCGGCACTCGAAAAGCCAGTGAATACGGTAAAGAAATATGCATTTCGTTGATTGAGGGATTAATTGAACAGAATATTCTAATAATAAGCGGACTTGCTTATGGAATTGATACTTGTGCTCATAAGATCTCGTTAGAAAACAATTTAAAAACAGTAGGAGTATTAGCTCATGGCTTGGATATGGTTTACCCGCAATTGAATAAATCTTTAGCAGAAAAAATGATAAAGAGCGGTGGCTTATTAACTGAATTTCTAAGCAAAACCATCCCCGACCGTGAAAATTTTCCTAAAAGAAATCGCATTATTGCAAGTCTTTCCGATGCAGTAATTGTTATTGAATCTGCTGTTAGAGGTGGAGCTTTAATTACTGCCGACATAGCAAATTCATACAATCGTGACGTTTTTGCTGTTCCCGGACGGCTTAATGATAAATACTCAAAAGGATGTAATAATTTGATCAAAACAAACAGAGCTGCACTTGTTCAGTCAGCCGAAGACATAAAATATATTATGAGTTGGGAAATAACAAAGAAAAACCCAAAAAAACAACAGCTGCTTTTTATTAAATTATCTCCTGAAGAAGAAACTATCGTAAATATTTTAAAAGAAAAACAGGAACTGGGAATAGACAAAATAAGCAATTTATCAAAATTAAGTGCAAGTAAAGTTGCATCCGCACTTATAAATCTTGAATTTGAGGGAATAATAAAATGCTTGCCAGGGAAAGTTTACAGGATGCTTTAGTTGCTTAAAAAGGCTTTTATTGTTTATACTATTATCCTATAAAACTTTGCTAAAAAACAAAGTTATACTAATGCTGAATAGAAATGCAAAAACTTTAAAAGTCTATTCAGCACGCATAACTACTTCCAAACTATTAGGAGTTTGTGCGTCCAGACGGACCCATGCGGGCTAACTTCGTGTCGCTTCTTTCAGTCGTATGTATAAACAGCTTTACTTCGCAAAACTTGTTAAGAATTAGTATATTT
>JAUWKH010000176.1 GCA_030614305.1 Bacteroidota bacterium | reverse complement strand
ATAAAGGAGATAATGAAAAATGGGTAATAGCAAGGAAAGCGTATCTTCAGGATCAGGATTTTGAGTCTCTGGCGCTCCGAAACTGCTGACTGCTGACTGCCGACTGCTGACTGCCGACTGTGGACTGCCGACTGCTGACTGCCGCCTTTTTATTAACTATCACTAAAGCTAATTTGTTTGTAGCTACGCTAATTAATTACCTGAAAGTTATTTTTTCCTCCCCCTTGTGTAACTTCCGTTTGACGAACTATCTCTTTTTCTGCTGACAAATTTTTTTCTTCTGTTTTGTTCAAGTATGTCGCTTGTATTGTTTAGTCTTACTTCTTTGTTGAGCTTTAGGTTGTCTTTTGACAGGGAAGCTAAGTGGTCAATTATTAATTCATCATTTACAGAATCACGGTTCCAGTTCAGGTATGATTTTTTCAAATGATTTGCAATGGTTTTTACTAATGCGTCTTTTTCAGGACCATCTTCGTATTCGATAGCTTTAGTTATGATCTTTTCAATATTTTTACCGTAATGGCGAAATCTAATGTGATTATCCTGGTAAGAGATTTTATTTGGTTTGGAATGTAAAACATTTTTTGTAAGTTTGGGATATGGTGAATCAACATCTAACTTAAAGTTGGAAATAATAAACATATGATCCCATAATTTGTGTTTGTAATCTCCTGATTCTCTTGTTCTGGGATTCATTTGCGCCATGATAGTTATAATAAAATTTGCTGATTTATTGCGTTTTTCACTATCTTCAATAGTAGTTGCATATTCAATCATTTTCTGGATATTTCTTCCGTATTCTGAGATTACCAGTTTGTTGCGAGTGGTGTTGTATTCCATTTTTTTATTTTTTTCTTAATAAAATATGATATTATTTTTTTTAGATGATATTCTTATTGCCGATTGTAATACTTTTATTTAATATAAAAGGAAGTATTTATTAATATTCAGGAATTAAGATTTGCAAAGATAAGTATTATTTTATAATATCTTAAGTTTTGCAAATTTTAATAATAATTGTTTTTGTCCGATGCCGTTAAAAAATACAGTGGCTTTTTTGTTTGATCCTGTTCCTTCAATACTGATGATCTTACCTTTACCAAAACGTTGGTGCTCAACTTTCATGCCTGTTTGCAGCTTGTCAGTAAGCTGATCTGAAAAATCATTATTAAAGAATGAATTTTCAAAAGTAGTAATTTTATTTAGTTTTTTACCTTTGAAATTTAAAGAAGATTGTTTTTTATTTTTGTTAAAATAATCGTTTTTAAAGTTGTTTGTGTGGATTGATGTTTTCTTAGGTAATTCAATATATTTATTTTCAATTTCTTCAATAAACCTGCTTGGTTCGCAAATAGTTAAATTCCCCCAGCGATAACGATTTTCAGCATAAGAAATCGAAACTCTTTGTTCTGCACGGGTTAAAGCAACATAAAACAGTCTTCGTTCTTCTTCCATGTCTGCCCTTGAGTTTAATGATTGTATTGAGGGAAACAGGTTTTCTTCCAGTCCAACTATGTAAACATACGGAAATTCCAGTCCTTTTGATGCATGCACAGTCATTAATGAAACATAATCAGTAAGTTCCTTATCTTTTGTGTCGGCATCAGTCAGTAGAGCAACATCCTGCATAAATTCATCAAGTGTGGTTATGGAATTATTTTCAGTTAGTTCTTCTTCATTAGTATCTTTTTCCGAAAATTCTTTAATAGCATTTAGCAGTTCTTCAATGTTTTCGTATCTGCTAAGACCTTCGGGTGTTTTATCTTCATACAGGTCTTTTAGTATTCCTGAAGAAGAAGCAATTAATTTTGCGAGGTCAAAAGCATTTTTCTTTTTAAGCTGAGCAGAAAAACTTTTTATTTTAATAACAAATGTTGATATTTTTGATAATGTGCCTGTATTGATATTCAGATTGTATTTTGAGGAATTCTCAATTATTTCCCATAAACTTTTGTTTTCCTTATCAGCAGTTACAATAATTTTATCTAATGTTGTTTTACCGATTCCGCGTGCCGGATAATTGATTATCCTTATTAATGCTTCTTCGTCTTTGTTGTTAATAACTAAACGGTAATATGCAAGTAAATCTTTGATTTCCTTACGTTTGTAAAATGATAAACTACCAAAAATCCGGTAAGGAATATTTAATTTTCTTAATGCTTCCTCAATTGCTCTTGACTGGGCATTTGTTCTGTAAAGAACTGCAAAAGCATTATTCTGAAGCTGGAAATTCATTTTCTGCTCAAAGATTGAGTTTGCAACTAAAGTGCCTTCTTCTCCGTCGGTTATTGCTTTAATCAATTGAATTTTGTTTCCTTCGGAATTATTTGTCCATATCTCTTTGAAAATCTGATCTTTATTATTTCTGATTATACTGTTAGCTGCATTTACAATAGTTTTGGTTGACCGGTAATTCTGTTCCAGCTTAAAAGTTTTTAAATCCGGATAATCGTTTTTGAAATTAAGGATATTCTGGATATTTGCACCTCTGAATCCATAGATGCTTTGTGCATCATCACCTACAACACAAATATTTTCGTTGTTTGCAGCTAAATTTTTTACAATAAGATATTGAACATAATTTGTATCCTGATACTCATCAACAAGGATATATTTAAATTTTTGCTGGTATTTATATAAGACATCCGCGAAATCTCTGAAAAGGATATTTGTATTAAAAAGCAGGTCGTCAAAATCCATTGCATCAGCTTTTTTGCATCGCTTTGCATAGATTGAGTAAAGTTCTCCGATTTTGGGTTTACCTGCCATTTTGTCCGCATTCATTATTTCAAAATCATTTTTGTATTTGTTGGCAGAAATCAGGTTGATCTTTGCTGCTGATATCCTGTTCAAAACATAATTCGGAGCATAGATTTTGTTATCTAAATTTTGCTCTTTTATTATTGCCTTTATTAATCGTTTTGAATCATCAGTATCATATATTGAATAATTGGAAGGATATCCAAGCCGAAAACCTTCAATTCGTAATATTCGGGCAAAAATTGAGTGGAACGTTCCCATCCAGACATTTCTTGCATCAGTGCCGCCAACTAATTTTATTATTCTTTCTTTCATTTCGCGGGAGGCTTTGTTAGTAAAAGTCAGTGCAAGAATATTAAACGGGTCAACACCAAGATTTAACAGGTGTGCAACCCTGTATGTCAAAACCCGTGTTTTGCCCGAACCGGCGCCAGCTATAACCATAGAAGGACCCTCGGTTTGTTCTACCGCTTTTAGCTGTGCTTGATTTAAATCTTTTAAAATGTCTTTCACCGGATAGATAGATTTTGGTTTGCAAAAATATAATTTTTGTATTACTTATAGAAAAAATTATTTTTGTAAAACAAATTGATTATTGTAACTTTATACAAAATTTTAAAAACAATTATATTTAAAAATGAAAAAAAATGTTTTACTTATTTTAATGATTTGTTCATATTTCGCAACATTTCCACAGGAACTTGACTTCATTCGTGAAGATATGACATTTAAAATAATTGATAGTAATTTTTATGTAGAAGGAATATTTTTCTATAAGAATGAACATGATAAAGAAGTAAATAAAAATATTATCAATCCGTTTCCAATTGACCCTATGTATGGCTTTGTTGATTCCGTTAAAGTCTTAAATTTAAAAAACAATAATCTTGATAACATTATTGATGAAAGTCAAAAAGGTATATTATTCAGAGTAAAGGCAGAACCGAAAGAAGTTGTAAAATATAAAATTTCGTACCGCCATAAATTAAATAATGGTAAAGCTGAATATGTCCTGATAAGCATGCTTGCATGGGGCAAACCTCTTAAACAGGCGAATTATCAATTAATAGTTCCCGAAAATTTGAAAATTAATTCATTGTCTTATAAACCTGACAGTTCAGTTATAAAAAATGATAAAAAATATTATTACTGGCACAAGGAAAATTTTGTACCCGACAGGAATTTTGTTGTTTTTTTTGAATAAAGTTTCTGAGTAACGTACCTAAACATTCTCAACCTGATAGGTATATCCTTCTTTTAAATTTTTATTATTTTTTTTCAAAGCATTGATATATTGTCCGCAATTGCTTCCAATTTTGTTTTCTTCCGGCTCACCTATGCTAAGAATAACATGGTAACCTGCTTTTTTTAAATTTTCAATGACGGCATAATTATTTATTCCGGGCTTTATCAACGAACTGATTTTATTTTTTTTTGCTTTGAAAGTCGGGTTTACGGGGGTAATCTTTATCAGGAAAATATCAGGATTAAAGTGCTTTTTCAATTCACTTATATCCAAAATATTTTTTTCACCTAATGCAAAATTCAGGGTTATTTTTCTGTTGCCGGATTCATAAAAAAGCTTGCCATATTCTGAAATTGTTTTAAAATCCCATTTTTTAACAGGTACTAATTCATCTCTTTGTTTTTTATCAGTGCTATGCAGCGAAAACTGAAGTTGAAAATTATTTTTATAAAGACGGTTTTTTATATTTAGAAGTTTTTCAAAAAAATTTTCCGTTCCCGCAGGAGCAACTGAAGACAGGGAAGGAATAAAATTTTTAAAAGAATATAATTGCGGAATTGTTTCCAAAACATCCAAAACATTGTT
>JAUWKH010000201.1 GCA_030614305.1 Bacteroidota bacterium | reverse complement strand
GGTAAAGTTTTTTTACACCTAACCTTTTTCCTTTACCCAAACCGGCTTCCTAACCTTTACCATTACCGTTATTTATACATATAAAATAATCATTTTGATTCTGAAGTTAACGCCATTGTGAGTATTCAGGATTGAAAATTGAAATTTATCCAGGTGGACAAGTTTTGAAATTTGGTGCTTGTTATCCATACGGTTTTGTGATTTCTAATATTTATTCAAACTATCGGACTTTATGGACTGGCACTAATTAATAGTTTCTTATCCCTTATAAAACGGCAACTTAACGATTTTTGCCTTTAACAATTTATTCCTTATCTTAATATAAATTTCCGTATCAAGTTTTGTAAATCCTTTTTTTATATATCCCATGCCAATTCCTTTTTTTAACATCGGAGACATTGTGCCGGAAGTAACTTCACCGATTATGTTGCCATCTTTATCATAAATTTCATAATGTTGACGCGGGATTCCTTTGTCAATCATTTCAAATGCTCTTAATCTTCGTTCAACACCTTCTTCTTTTTGTTTTTCAAAAAGTTCACGGTCAATAAAATCATTGCCGTCAACAAATTTTGTTATCCAGCCCAAGCCTGCTTCAATTGGCGAAGTTGTATCATTTATATCATTCCCGTAAAGGCAAAAACCCATTTCAAGACGAAGTGTGTCACGGGCAGCCAAGCCAATGGGTTTAATTCCGTATTCTTTACCTGCCTCCAGAACAGCTTCATAAATTTTCGGAGCATCTTCGTTTGACATATAAATTTCACACCCACCTGCACCTGTATAACCTGTAGTTGATAAGATTACATCTTTCACACCTGCAAAATTTAATTTTTTAAACGTGTAATATTCCATGTCAGTAATATTTTCATTTGTAAGTTTTTGCATTGCTTTTAATGCCAGCGGACCCTGAACAGCTAATTGTGCAATCTCATCAGATGCATTGTATAAAGTTGCTCCCATGGTATTTTGTTTGTTGCACCATGCCCAGTCTTTATCAATATTTGCAGCATTTACAACTAATAAATAAGTTTCTGCATCTATACGGTAAACTAATAGATCATCCACTATTCCACCTTTTCCGTTTGGGAAACAAGTGTACTGAACTTTACAATCGGTTAATTTAGCTACATCGTTTGTAGTAACCCTCTGGACAAATTCAAATGCTTTTGATCCTTTCACCCAAAATTCTCCCATGTGTGAAACATCAAATACTCCAATACCATTTCTTACGGTTTGGTGTTCAATATTTATACCTTCAAACTGAACCGGCATATTATAACCGGCAAACTGAACTATTTTTGCCCCCATTGATTCGTGGAAACTTGTAAAAGCTGTGTTTTTCATTATTTTATGAATTTTAAATTATACAAAAGGCAAAAGTAAAAAATAGTATGATATGATAAATAATATTGTTTGAAAAAATATGTTTATAAGAAAATCAGAAGTGGTTCTTTGATTTGGAAAAATATTTAGTTTTAGGATTTTGTTTCTAAACATATATGAATATAGCCTAAGGCGGATTCTAACAGTCTTAGTATAACAGACGGGTTAACCCGTCTGTTAGTCATCCATCTGTTAGTCAAGATATTAACTGTATTTCGGGTAGTATTGTGTAATTGTCTGACTAAAAAAATAAAATATACAAAATTTAAATTCAAAAGTCAAGAGATGTTTTTTTTAATTTCTATCTAAATCCAATATTCAAAATTCGATATTCAAAATTTAATTTCAAATAATGATGAATGTAAAATGTTGAATTTAAAATGTAGAAAAATTGTCTGCTTATTAATATAACCTCGTAGGTCTTGTTTTTTTTAACATTACACCATTACTCCATCACTCCATTGACCGAAGGGAATCCATACGACTGAAAGAAGCCCGTATTGGATGGACACTCCACTATTCCATCATTCCATAACTTTTATCTTAATTTAAATACATAATTTTAAATTGAATCTATTTTTATTATACCTTTGTTATCTATTTCTGTTATACAATGATAATCACAAATAAAAACACACCACGCTGGCTGATATTTTTGATAGATATTTCTATTGTAATTTTTTCAGTTACACTTGCTTACCTGTTAAGGTTTAACTTTTCCATTCCTGATCATGAATTGGTTGATTTTCCAAAAGTATTGGCTTATATTGTAGTAATAAGACTGATAAGTTTTTTTATTGCAAAAACTTATGCAGGTATTATCAGATATACAAGCACTCAGGATATTACCAGAATATTTTTAGTGATTACGATTGGCAGCTTGATTTTTGTTATCACTAATATAATATTTTATTATACAATAAACCAAAGGCTTCCTATTCCTTTTTCAATCATTATCATTGAATTTATTACAAGCATACTTTTAATGTCAGCCTTTCGTGTTATTGTTAAAGTTTCATATCTGGAGCTTACAAATTCTTCAAAAGAAAATACTAATATAATAATTTTTGGTGCAGGCGAAGCCGGTATTATTACAAAACGCTCTTTGGACAGGGATGCTGAAAAAAATTATAAAGTACTCGCATTTCTTGATGATAATCCGAAAAAAACAGGAAAAAAAATTGAAGGTGTAAATATTTACAGTAGTAAAAAATTAAAAGACCTGCTGGAAAAAAATACAATTGAAAGTGTAATCCTGGCAATCCAAAATTTCAAACCGTCAAGAAAGCAGGAAATTATTGAGATATGCCTTGCTCACAATGTTAAAGTTTTAAATGTCCCACCTGTTGTTAAATGGATAAACGGAGAATTAAGTTTTAATCAGATAAAGAAAATTAATATTGAAGATCTTTTAGAGCGTGATGTTATAAATTTAGATAAACAAAAAATCAGTAATGATTTGAATGGAAAGAACATTTTAGTAACCGGTGCTTCCGGTTCAATCGGAAGTGAGCTGGTAAGGCAAATATCAGGTTATTCTCCAAAAAAAATAATTATGACCGACCAGGCTGAAAGCCCTTTGTTTCATTTGGAATTAGAATGTTATGAGAAATTTCCTTCACAAAATTACGAGGTGATAATTGCTGATATTTGTAACAAATCGCGAACAGAAAATATTTTCAAAACTTTTAAACCTGATATTGTTTATCACGCTGCTGCATATAAACACGTGCCTATGATGGAAAGCAATCCGTCAGAAGCATTATTTACAAATATTGAAGGTACCAGGATAATTGCCGATCTTTCAATAAAATACAATCTTGATAAATTTATCATGATATCTTCGGATAAGGCAGTAAATCCTACAAGTGTGATGGGAGCATCAAAACGTATTGCTGAAATTTACACTCAATCATTAAATCAAAAAGGGAAAACACGGTTTATTACAACACGCTTCGGGAATGTTCTTGGTTCAAACGGCTCTGTAATTCCGCTTTTTAGAAAACAAATTGAAAAAGGAGGACCAATAACCATAACTCATCCTGACATCACACGTTTTTTTATGACTATACCCGAAGCATGCCAGTTAGTTCTTGAAGCCGGTGCAATAGGAAAAGGTGGTGAAATATTTATTTTTGATATGGGTAAATCAGTTAAGATTGTTGATTTGGCTAAAAAAATGATTAAATTATCAGGATTGGATTTAGGTAAGGATATTCAAATAAAATTTTCCGGTTTGCGACCCGGTGAAAAATTATATGAAGAATTGCTTAATGACCAGGAAAATACAATACCTACACATCATCCCCAGATTTTAATTGCGAAAGTTAAAGAGTATGATTTTGAAACTGTTGAGAAAGAAATTAAAAGTCTAATTAATTTATTCGGTGAACAGGACAATTTTAAAATCGTTAGAAAAATGAAAGATATTGTTCCCGAATATAAAAGTAAAAACTCAATTTACGAGCAATTGGATAACGCTGATTCATTACATTCAATTGAGAAAGACAGGGACTTATTATAAATTTTTAATTGTCTGTATTAGATATGTGATACTGGTTACTGGTTGCTGGTTACTGGTTTCCGTTGTTTAAATGCTTAAATTTTTAAATCCGTAAAATATAGCCGCATCCTGCCCTAAGGGGACATATTTGGTCGCATCTCCATAAACTGAATGATTATACCTCTCTACGATTGGTAGATTAGCCAAAAGAACCGCAT
>JAUWKH010000169.1 GCA_030614305.1 Bacteroidota bacterium | reverse complement strand
CAACATGAATAAATCCACCGTAAACTCCTATTAAAAAGAATATTAAAATTTGATAAAAACCGATTTTTTTTTCTATCAATTCCTTTCGTCCATAAAGGAATTTATTAGGTTTGTATAAAATGAAAAACAGCATAAAGATCATAATAACTGCAACAGCTATTTCAAATACTTTTTCATTAATATCAACAGCGATCCATGCACCAACCAATGAGCCGATAATTGCCGGAATAGCCAGAATAATTCCTTTTCGGAAGTCAAGAACTTTTTGCTGTTTGAAACTTGCTACTCCTGTTAGTGTTTGACCTAATATTGCGATACGATTTGTGCCGTTTGCAATATTTGCCGGTAAGCCCAAAAACATTAATATTGAAAGTGAAATAATTGAACCGCCACCTGCTAAAGTATTGATAAATCCTACCAAAACTCCGGATACGATCAGTACTGTAATTTCAATCCAACTCATAAGAATTTTTTAATGCTTCAAATATATTAAATTTAATTTAATTAACTTTCCTGCCAAAAACAGAAACAATCATATATAAAATTATTAACCCTGCAGGAAATAATATCCATGAAGAAACACCATAGGCAGACAGAACAGAACCAATAACAACAGACACACTCCCAACTGTTAAAGCATAAGGCAACTGTGTACGAACATGCTCAATATGATTACATGAACTTGCCAATGAGCTAAGAATGGTAGTATCGGAAATAGGTGAACAATGGTCGCCGAACACAGAACCTGCTAATATTGATGATACTATATTATAAAAAATAGCAATAGAATCATCATAATCTAATCCAAAATCTTGTGATATTAACCATCCTGCCGGCAAAATCATAGGATACAAAATCGCCATTGTCCCCCAGGAAGAACCTGTTGAAAATGCAATAAAAGCCGAAAACACAAAAGTCAAGGCAGGAAGCAAGTATGGAGAAATTTCTATATATGACAGACTGTAAGCAATAAATTCGGATGTATGCAATTTAGTTGTTATTAAGGCAAGCGACCATGCTAAAATAAGAATAAGTATAGCCGGGAGCATAGTCCGAAAGCCATTAATAAGACTGTCAACAGTTGCTCTTAGATTAAGTAATCGCTGGCATACAGTCATTATTATTGCAATCAAAGTTCCAAGCAATGATGCCCACAATAAAGATTTAAAAGAGTCGGCAGCAGCAATTATTTCCATTAAATCCGCATCAGGACCTGTAGCTTTTTTTCCGGTTGCCAACAAACCAATGAAAGTACCAATAATTATAACCAGCACAGGAATCACAGCATTATACCAGCGTGCTTTTATATTTTCAGGAGTTTTTAATTCTTTAATTTTGTTTGATAATTTACTTGAACTATTTGAATTATCTGCCAAAGCCAATTTTCTTGCTTTACGCTCGGCTTTAAGCATTGGTCCGAAATCACGTTTTTTGAAGATTATTATCAATATAAAAGCTAAAGTAAAAATCAGATAAAAACGGGTATTGAGAGAATTGATGAAAACACTGTAAGCACTTTCGGGAATACCAATGGCATTAATACCCTCCTGAATATAGCTTAATTCAACACCTATCCATGTTGTAATTAATGCGAGTGAGGCAACCGGAGCTGCTGTTGAATCAACTATATAAGCCAACTTCTCTCGGGAAATCCTCAAACGGTCGGTTACCGGACGCATGGTATTTCCAACAACAAGAGTATTTGCATAATCATCAAAAAAGATCACAATTCCAAGGAGCCATGTAATAAACTGTCCTGAGACCGGACTATTTGCATATTTTGATAAAATCTTTACCACACCTCTCATGCCGCCGTTTTTCGTTATCAGGCTGACCATTGCTCCTATCAGCATTGAAAAAATTATGATAGAAAGATGGTCCTTATCACTCATTGAAGTAATTATATAAGTATCAATAATGGCAAGCAATCCGTGAAATATTGCAACAAAAAAAACACTTCCCTGATAATAGAATATTATTGTTGTCCCAACTAATAAACCTATAAATAATGCACTGTAAACCTCCCTGAAAACCAAAGCCATCAATATAGCAATCAAAGGCGGTAAAATTGACATCCATAAAGGAATCGGCATTACTTCCTTTGACCAGGAAAATTCATCAATTTTGATGGAAAGAGTTTCTTTTTCAGAAAATTTATGATCAAACTCTGCCACACCATTTAAAACAGCTAACTCAATTATTGAGTCATTAATTAAAACATTAATATTTTTATTCTGATATATTTTTATTTGGTCGGGATCTCTAAGAACAATTTTAATTCCGGCAGCAACATTCTGAACGATAATTGACGGGAGTTCAATTTTTATATTATTTTGCGAAAAGGTGCTATCATAAATTGATTGAGCATTAAGGTTTAATGCAGGTAAACAAACAATTAATATTAAGTAACGGATATACTTCCTTAACACAATTATTGATTTAAGTTGATAATAATCCTTTTATATTCTAAATAGCCCCAGCTGACGCTCGTTTGTACCTTAAATCCGCAAATAAATCATAAGACGCTGATTCACGCAGATTAATTATGATTAAAAGGGTAATAAAATATTATTAAAAAAAATCACAAACTGCTAATCACAAATTCTTTAAAATTTTGCCAATAAAATATCCGTATAACTTCGTTTTGCAGGTTATTAGTTATAAGTGAGTAAGGTTTTGCACTAAATGCCTATTATTTCTTTGACCGCTTTAATGATCCCTTCCGTATCGTAGCCACATTCTTTATGTAATTCTGCTTGTGTTCCATGTTCAATAAAATGGTCGGGGATGCCAAGGCGTTTTATTTTTGCATTGTAATTATTATCAGCCATAAATTCAATTACTGCACTGCCAAGCCCTCCTATTATTGTTCCATCTTCAATAGTAATTAATTTTTTAAACTTACTGAATACCTCATGCAATAATTTTTCATCAATAGGTTTCAGGAAACGCATATCATAATGAGCAGTATTGATTTTTTCCTTTTCAAGTTTTTTGCAGGCCTCAACAGCATAATTACCAATATGTCCGATTGTTATCAGTGCAATATCTTTTCCGCCTTTAATTTTTCTGCCTTTCCCGATTTCCAGTTTTTTGAAAGGCTTTTTCCAGTCAGTCATTACACCGCGGCCTTTAGGATACCTGATTGAAAATGTCCCCATTCCTTTCAGTTGAGCTGTGTACATGAGGTTTCTCAGTTCTTCTTCATTCATCGGGGCAGACACAATAATATTAGGGATTGTCCTTAAATAAGAAAGGTCAAAAGCACCGTGATGTGTTGCACCATCTTCACCAACCAGTCCGCCTCTGTCAAGACAAAATACAACATGCAGTTTTTGAAGTGCAACATCATGTATTACCTGATCATAGGCACGTTGCATAAATGTTGAGTAAATATTACAAAACGGTATTAATCCCTGTACTGCCAAACCTGCTGAAAAAGTAACCGCATGTTGTTCGGCAATGCCAACATCAAATACCCTTTTAGGCATTTTTTTCATCATTAAATTCAAAGAACAACCTGTTGGCATTGCAGGAGTAATTCCTACAATTTTATCATTTTTTTCAGCCAGTTCAATAATTGATTCTCCAAAAACGGTTTGGTATTTTGGCGGAAGTTTCTCAGAAGAGGATAATTTAATTATTTCCCCTGTATTTTTGTCAAAAGTTCCGGGAGCATGAAATCTGATCTGGTCATTTTCAGCCTGTTTAAAACCTTTTCCTTTTACAGTAATAATATGTAACAATTTAGGACCAGGTATCCTTTTCATATCTTTCAGCAATTTTGCCAGTCTTATAACGTCATTTCCATCAATGGGACCAAAATACCTGAAATTAAATGATTCAAAAAGATTACTTTTTCTTAAGATAGAACCTTTAATAGCACTTTCTATCTGCTGAACAATTTTTTGCGAATTAGGTCCGTATTTACTTGCTTTTCCAAGTATTTTCCAAATTATATTTTTTATTCTGTTATATGTTTTTGAAATGGCAATATCAGTTAAATATTCTTTTATTGCTCCAACATTTTTATCAATTGCAATACCGTTATCATTTAAAATTATAAGGAGGTTTGCTTTAGAAACTCCTGCATTGTTCAGAGCTTCTAGTGCCATACCGCCTGTCATAGCACCGTCACCGATTACGGCAATATGCTTTCGTCCGTTTTTATGTTTTATTTTAGAAGCAATTGCCATACCCAAAGCAGCAGAAATTGAAGTAGAGGAATGTCCTACACCAAATGCATCGTATTCGCTTTCACTTATCTTTGGAAAACCGCTGATGCCTTTGTACATCCTGTTTGTGTGAAATTCATCTTTTCGTCCGGTAAGAATTTTATGTGCATAAGCCTGGTGTCCTACATCCCATATCAGCTTATCAAATGGGGTTTTAAAAACATAATGCAAAGCAACTGCCAGTTCAACTGTGCCAAGGCTTGCTCCCAAATGCCCCGGATTTGTGGAAATAACATCAATAATAAATTTTCTTATCTCATTACAAAGTTCGGGCAGGTCTTCCTTTTTAAGTTTTTTTAAATCAGAAGGATAATTTATTGATGATAAAAGTTTTCCGGGTTTAGCTGACATAAGCAATACCTGATATTTATTTTCGGTACAAATTTAGTCTGAATAATTAAGAAATCAAAAAACCCT
>JAUWKH010000218.1 GCA_030614305.1 Bacteroidota bacterium | reverse complement strand
TCATTTTATTTATTATTTAATTTTTACTGTATTTTCTTATTAATATAATTTCATCTTTACTTTTGTCTTTTGTCTTTTATCTTTCCCGTTAACGGGTTTTTATTCGTTTCTGATAGCATCTATCGGTTTAATGCTTACGGCTTTCTTTGCAGGTATAAATCCTGCCAATGCCCCTGCAATGACCAAAACTATCA
Source organism: Bacteroidota bacterium (assembly GCA_030614305.1). Lineage (GTDB taxonomy): Bacteria > Bacteroidota > Bacteroidia > Bacteroidales > JADFUO01 > JADFUO01. The sequence goes on along the minus strand of JAUWKH010000218.1, from coordinate 3,644 downwards.
AGGCTGTAATTGCTTTATCAAAATCAACTTCAGGATTATTGAACATAGCTGTATCAGCACCTGATTTTACTAAAATATAGTTAACCAGCTCAACTATTCCAACACCAATGGTTAATCCAAGGTAGCCGGCTAAAGTAGTCAGGAAAACCGATTCGGTAATTATCTGGGTAATAATATTCAATGGTGTTGCTCCAATTGCTCTTTGTATTCCAATTTCTTTAGTTCGTTCTTTAACAACAATCAACATTATATTACTTACTCCGATAACACCGGCCAAAAGCGTACCTATACCAACTATCCATATCAAACCGTTAATTCCTGCAAACAGGTTGGTCATTTTTTTAAACTCGCTTTCAACATTAAACGAACCTATTGCCCTGTCATCATCCGGAGATATTCTGTGGCGTGTTTTCATTAATGCTTTAGCTTTTTCTTCCACAAGCGAAACAGATGAGTTACTTTTAGCGGTTATTGCATACCAACCAACAATGTCACCGTAATTATAAGTTTTTTGCAGAGTTGTAAACGGAATACATATTTGTTGGTTTTCACGTTCAGCCCCATGGTCGTTTTTTTTGGATTGAAAAGTTCCTGCAACCTTAAAATAAACACCCTGAATACGCAGATACTGACCTATAGGATTTTCGCCCGGTTTAAACATTTCATCAACAACCCTGATTCCGATGACTGCAATTTTTCTTTTTTCGTCAACATCAATTTTATTAATAAACCTGCCGCTAAGCATCTTAACGGGATCAATAATATTATATGCGGGATAATCACCCTGAATTGTAAATGCTCCTGTTCTTTCGCCACGAATAACATTATTATCTCCATTTCCGCCCCAACCCTGTAGTCTTGGAGCAATATGTTCTATTTCGGGAATATTATCAATAAGTGCCTGTGTATCATTATTTCTAAACTGGTAAAACCTGCCTCTTGGGAATCCTTTGTATGGTACGGTTGTTCTTCGTGTCCACATGAACATACTGTTCGTTGCCATATCACCCATACCGGTACTTACACCATTATGCAAGCCTTTTCCGGAACCAAGCATAATAATAAGCATAAAAATCCCCCAGAAAACTCCAAAGGCTGTAAAAAAAGTACGCAGTTTGTTTTTCTTTAACGTACTAAATATTTCTTGCCATCTGTCTAAGTCAAACATATCTTTTGTGTTGGGGATTTAAAAATCTATTACTTTTCAATATCAATTTTCCGAAACTTTGTTAATCTTATTCGTCATGAAGTGCAACAACGGGTCTAACATTAGCGGCTTTCCGTGCAGGAACAAAACCTGCAATAGCGCCTGATATTACCAACAAAATAGTTGCACTTATTGCTACTGTAAAATTAATTTCCGGATTAGCAAAGTAATCGGTTGCGGGCATTGCCTTTGAAGCCAATTCAAGTAATCCAACACCTAATACCAGGCCAATATATCCTGCAAAAGCAGTAATTAAAATTGATTCCTGTAAAATCAAACTTATTACCGACCATGGGGTTGCACCCAATGCCTTTCTTATACCAATTTCTTTTGTACGATCTTTCACAACAATCATCATAATATTACTCACTCCTACTATTCCTGCAATGATCGTTCCTATGCCGATTATCCAGATAAACAAACGAATACTTGCAAACAATTTCATAAATGTTTCATAATTTTCAACATTGTTCCATATACGTAAAGCTCTCTGGTCTTCGATTGCAAAATGGTGTTTTTTTGAAAGTTTTGTTCTTATTTCATCAACCATTTGCTCGCTTTGTGCAACAGTTGCATTTCCAACGGTCATTGAAATGTTGTTGATCTGGTTTCCGCGGTTAAAAACTCTCTGGGCTGTAGAAACCGGTATATAAACCCTTGTAAGGTCTCGGTCACCACCGGGGTCATCAAATACTCCGACAACCTTAAACGGCACTCCGCTTAATTTAACATGTTTCCCAACCGGATCTTCTCCCTTAAAAAGTGCCTCTTTAACCAACCTGCCGATTGCCGTAACTTTCCTGTATTCTTCAATATCAAGATTATTTAAAAATCTCCCGTTTGTGACTTCTATATTTTCAATTTTTCCATAATCGGGATGTGAACAAAAAATATCAAAACTCCCGTATTCATTTTTATAAGATATTGTATTATTTTCCCATATTCTAAACCGCGAAGAAATAAATTCAACACTATCAATTGTTTTAATATCTTCATAATCAGTATTCGTAAATTTTATGAACCTTCCGGGCTTATATCCTTTATGAGCAATACTTGTGACTCCCTGGTTTACCCATAGAGTATTCTCAGCATCGCCTTCGAATTCTTTTTGTACACCATTCTCAAGACCATAACCCGAACCCAACAAAACAATAAGCATAAATATACCCCATGCTACACTAAAACCTGTTAAGAAAGTACGCAATTTGTTTTTCTTAATGGTACTGAATATTTCTTGCCATTTATCTAAATCAAACATGTTTTAATGTATAAAGCTTTATTATATGTTATTAATAAATTTGTTACTCAAATAAGTTTATTTTTTTCTTTTTTTTCCTCAGCCTTCGCCTCAGCCTTAGCCTTTTTCTAACATCAATTACATACAATACTCATTTCTTCAAGCCATTTTTTCCTATCTCCGTTTGAGATACTTTTTTCAATAATTCCATCATTCAGTTTTATTACTCTATCTGTCATTGCTGCTATCTCGCGTTCATGGGTAACAATTAAAATCGTGATTCCCGTTGCATTTATTTCTTTCAATAATTTCATTACTTCAATTGAAGTTTTAGAATCCAGGGCACCGGTAGGTTCGTCTGCAAGAATTACTTTTGGTTCTGAAATTAAAGCCCTGGCAATTGCCAGTCTTTGCTTTTGCCCCCCTGATAATTCATTCGGTAAATGGTCTGCCCAATCAAGCAGGTCTAATTTTTCTAAATATTCTAATGCAATTTTATTTCTTTTTCGTCTTCCGACTCCCTTATAATATAATGGTAATGCAACATTTTCCATTGCATTTTTAAACGAAATCAAGTTGAATGACTGAAAAATAAAACCCAGCATTTCGTTGCGATAATGTGCTGCTTTGGTTTCATTCATGTCTTTAATCAGTGTGCCATTCAAATAATACTCTCCTTTATCATAAGTATCTAAAATCCCGATCAAATTTAAAAGGGTTGATTTACCTGATCCCGATGACCCCATAATTGAAATAAGTTCGCCTTTTTGAACTTCCAGATCAATTCCCTTTAAAACATGTAATTTGTTGCTTCCGGTTACATATGTTTTATGGATGTTTTTTAAAGTTAACATAAGTGAATATAAATATTTTTAAATTTGATGAAGATTGCAATGTAGTTATAACGAATAATAAAAATGAACATTTCATTTTACTAACTATTTTCATGCCAATTTGCTTTTCTTTTTGTTAATCAGTGTTTTGGAAATATTATTTATTTTTTATAAACCTGGTTTGTGTACGCTTCCTATACATAATGTGTGCGTTATCGTTCAATAAATTGAATATTTTTATATTAGACAGAAATATTAAACAAAAAGTTACAATGCTGGGAAAATTTTATGTAATAAAAAAAGCTCCACCGAAGCGGAGCTAAAGTACTTTTTGTACTACGGCATTTAGCCTTATTGTGATAAGATT
>JAUWKH010000029.1 GCA_030614305.1 Bacteroidota bacterium | reverse complement strand
TAATTATTCAGGATGCGGACCTTGAATATGACCCTAACGAATATAATAAACTGTTAAAACCTGTAATTAATGGATTTGCAGATGTTGTTTACGGGTCGCGCTTTATGGGTGGAAGCCCGCACCGCATTTTATTTTTCTGGCATTCAATCGGTAATAAATTCCTTACATTCTTATCAAACATGTTTTCCAACCTGAATCTAACAGATATGGAAACATGTTATAAACTTTTCAGGACTGATATTCTGAAAAAAATATTATTAAAAGAAAAACGTTTCGGGTTTGAGCCGGAAATCACTTCAAAAATTTCCCGTTATCCGAATATCAGGATCTATGAAGTTGGAATCTCATATTATGGAAGAGGTTATAAGGAAGGGAAAAAGATTAAAGCAATAGATGGCTTCAAGGCAATATTTTGTATTTTGAAATATAATTTATTCGACAGAAAAGTACTAAAATAATTATTTACCGCCTTTGTTATTTTTCATCCATATTGCATCCTGTCGTATCATTTCATCCAGACTAATATTTTTTTCCTTTGCTTTCTTTGCGATTTTTGCAATCCATTTAGGACTACTTCGGATCAGATCTTCGTAATATGCAGTTTCTTTGTCTGTTGAATATAATTCAAAAGCATTATCAATAAAGCCAAAAGCAAATTTATGTAAATTGATTTCCGAAGATAATAAAAATATAAAATCCTGGCTTTCAATTTCATTTTTTACATTAAGTTCATCAACTTTTTTTGGTTCTGAATACTCTGTATTATGTGCCATTTTATTATAATACCAAAATGAATTATTCCCAAAAAGTTGAGTAGCCATACCCGCCCCGAAAATATTCCAGTAATAACTATCGGCAATAGTGATAACATTGGGACGTATTTTATCAGGATTTTTTTCAAAACGCAATTTAGGATAAGCCATTTTTTGATGAGGAATTGTAAATAACAAATTCATTCCATCAGCAATATCATAATCAGTATCACGAAGGTCTTTAGTAACTTCAATAGTATCCCATGTAATATCAAGCATTTTAATATTTTGCGATTTTTCCATATATTTTTTTAAGGAATCAACAGCAATTGCCACTCCATATAAGCTCCAGTGAATACCGCATTTCGGAACCAAAAGATATCTTGAAGTATCTTTCATTTGTATAAAATAATCACTAAAGTCAATATAATTGATTCCTTTTTCACTACATCGTTTAGTATAATAATCGTAGTTAGAAATTGTTTTTTCAGACGGATTGTATTTATTCGGAATATATTCGGGATAAAAACTTGCTTTTCCGGGTGCGAAAATCAAAACAAGTTTAACTCCAATTTTTTGAAGAGTATCCTGCAAAAATTTAATTTTTTCAATTTTATTTTCAATTTTCTCTTTCCCGATAAAATCTCTACCTAAATATGCTGTTATATAATTTTCTTCATATAAATAATTTCTCTTTCCGATAGTCACCCAGTTAGCTAAAGCAGTATCGTAAACTGAAAAAGCAATTTGGTTATTAACCCGTATAAAAAATGGCCGGAAGCCAATATTCTGTTCAAGATAATCATTGTATTTATTTTGAAATTCTCCTGAATAATACGTTGAGAAACTAAATTCCGGTTCTTCCAATTTTTTGAAAGAACCTTTTAGAGGATTAATTTTAAAAATATCAAACTGTTCCTGAACAAAAGGCAGGATTAATAATATCAGTATTATGCTGAAGATTATATTTTTTATTTTTTTCTGCATTTGATATTAAAATCTAAAATAGATAAACGGATTAAATCCTGATGATGTAATTGATCCGACACTAATTATTAATAAAATCAAGGCTATTGAAATTATAGTTATATAGCCTGTAATAGTTTTATTTTTAGTAAAAAGTTTCATTTGCCAATTTTCAACTCCTTTAATTACTGCAAAAAATGAAAAGAATATCGCAACACAAAAAATAATTATCAATTGCCGGTTTAAATATATTCCATTATCACTGAAATTAAACTCAAACATTTTCCTTATAAACACCAAAGCATGCGACAAATTTTCCGACCTGAATAAAACCCATCCGATTAATGTAATAATAAATGTAATAATAATGCTTGGATACTTACCGATAAATTTAAAGAATTTCAGCAGGAACAGCCTGTCCAGTATTAAAAAAAGACCATGAAAAGCGCCCCATATTATAAAGGTCCATGCTGCTCCGTGCCATAAACCTGAGATAAGAAAGACAATCCATAAATTAAAATATAGTCTTCTTTTAGTAGCAACTCTATTGCCACCGAGAGGGATATATAGATAATCTTTCATCCAGCGGCTTAGAGTTAAATGCCATCTTCTCCAGAATTCCGTGATGCTCTGAGAAATATATGGATTATTAAAATTTTCGGGAAAAGAAAACCCAATCATCTTACCGATTCCTATTGCCATATCTGAATATCCGGCAAAATCAAAATATATTTGAAATGCATAAGCAATTACTCCTATCCAGGCAATAGGAGTGGTCATATCATCTGCATTCATAGCAAAAATCCTGTCAGCTTCCGCACCCATTACATTAGCAATTAAAACTTTTTTAGCCAGACCTATAGCAAACCTGAAAAACCCAAGCAGTTTATTATCAATAGTTTCAAACTTTCTACGGTCCTCAATCCGGTCGGCAATTTCATTAAATCTTACAATCGGGCCGGCTATAAGTTGGGGAAACATCAATATGTAAAGAGCATAATCAGTAATTTTTTTTAAGGGGGTATGCATTTTCCTGTAAACATCAACCGAATAGGTTAATTTTTGAAATGTAAAAAATGATATACCAATTGGTAGTATAACTTTCACCCATTGAACATGATTGAATCCGAAATATCCTAATATTTCATCTACATTTTCAATAAAGAAATTAGCGTATTTAAAATAAGCGAGTAGTCCGATATTAAGAATAACGGAAAGGAAAAGAAATATTCGTTTCTTTTTTCCTGAAGATTTTGCTAATAAATTTACGATGTAATAATCAATAGCAATTGAGCCGAGCACAATAAAAATAAAATCAGGTGCACCCCATGAATAAAAGAAAATACTTGCAATTAAAGCAAACAGGTTTTTGTATTTCCAGTCAAGGAAATAATAAACTATAAGGAAAATCGGAAGGAAATAAAGTAAAAATAAACTGCTGCTAAAAACCATGTCTCTTTAGAATAAAGATAAATTAAAACACATCATCACTTTCTAACTCATTGTATAAACCATGATTTTTATTCAATTTCTCACAGTCAAATTCAATATCCATTTCATGTAAAGGTTTTTCAAAATCACCCATACCGACACCTAATGATTCATCATCATAAATTTTTTGCATATACAGAGCCCATATTGGCAGAGCCATATTAGCACCTTGCCCTAATGTTATATTTCTGAAATGGACACTTCTGTCTTCACAACCTACCCATATCCCTGTAGTAAGGTCGGGTGTAATCCCCATAAACCATCCATCTGACTGATTATTTGTTGTACCCGTTTTACCTGCAATAGGATTATTATACCCATATTTCAACCGCAATCTAATACCTGTACCATACTGAACCACACCTTTCAAAAGCTCAAGCATAAGATATGCGGTTTTTTCGTTCATTGCTTCAACTTTTTTGGGAACAAATCTTTCAATAATATTTCCGTGCTTATCTTCAATTCTTGTAATAAAAATAGGTTCTACATACACGCCTTTATTAGCAAAGGTGTTCATAGCACCAACCATTTCATACAGTGAAAGATCAGCAGAGCCGAGAGCAATTGAATACACAGGAGGAATAAAGCTTGTAACACCCATTTTACGGGCAATTTTAATAACTGATTGCGGAGAATATCTTTTTATCAAATGGCCTGATATCCAGTTGTTTGATGTTGCCAGCGCATATTTTAATGCTATTTCTTCTCCTAATTTTTTCTTTGAAGCATTTCTGGGCTCCCATGTGTCTCCTGTTATAAGTTCAATAACCGGCTGTACATTCGGTAGTTTACTGCATGGTGATAATTCTCCTTCCTGCATGGCAAGAGTATAAAGAAAAGGTTTAAATGTTGAACCTACCTGACGTTTCCCAAGTTTTACATGATCATATTTAAAATAGTTATAATCAATACCACCAACATAAGCCCTGACGAATCCTGTATGTGTCTCCATTGACATTAAACCAGCCAAAAGAAAATATTTATAATACCTTATTGAATCCATTGGGGTCATTACTGTGTCAATTTCACCTTTCCACGAAAAAACGGTCATTTCAACAGGAGTATTAAATGACAGTTTGATTGAATCAATAGAAACTTCGGCATTTCTCAGTTTTTTATATCTTTCGGAACGACGCATGGCTAAATCCATAATTTTTTCAACTTCTACTTCTACAGAATCACTTTCAAAAACAAATGGTGCATTTGTATAATCCTTCCAATGTTCATAAAAGGTCGGTTGTAAATCCAGAGACAAATGCTCAAGAACAGATTCTTCTGCATATTGCTGCATTTTAGAATTTAATGTAGTATAGATTCTTAATCCGTCTTTGTAAAGATTATAAGGTGTTCCATCGGCTTTATAATGGCTGTTACACCATTTTTTTAATTCGCCTCTTAAAAATTCCCTGAAATATCGTGCTTGTCCTCTTGTATGGTCTAAAATTCCAAAATTTGACATATCAATAGGAAGCAAGCTAACAGAATCATATACGGCTTCACTAATATATCCGTATTTTTTCATTTGGCTCAATACAAGATTTCTTTTTTGAAAAGACCTTTCGGGATTCCTGACCGGGCTATACCATGTTGGTGCATTTACAACACCAACCATCAGGGCTGCTTCTTCAAGATTAAGTGAATCAGGAGTTTTGTTAAAGAATGTTTTTGCAGCAGCTTTAATACCATAAGATTGGCTTCCAAACGGTACCGTATTAAAGTACATGGCAATTATTTCTTCTTTTGAATAATTACGTTCTAGTTTTGTAGCTGTAATCCATTCTTTAAATTTTGCTATTGTAAGGTCAAGTATTGAAGGGTTTCTTTTTCGGGGGAAGAGATTTTTTGCAAGCTGTTGAGTAACAGTGCTTCCGCCACCTCGTGTGTTGCCGCTTAATACCCCGACAAAAACTCTAACCAAAGCTTTACCGTCAATTCCCGAATGATCTTCAAATCTAATATCTTCGGCTGCAATAAGTGCATTTATAAGGTTTGGCGATAAATCCCTGAAATGGATATTCGAACGATTTTCAATATAATATGTACCTAAAAGTTTTCCATCAGCCGAGTATATTTCAGAAGCTAAATTGCTTTTCGGGTTTTCAAGTTCTTCAAAAGTAGGCATCTTTCCAAGCCACTCGTTTGCGATGCCAATAAAAATTAAGACTATTGAAAAAATAAATAATAAATAAATTATCCAAAACTTAACAATGAAATTAAAAGAAAAATATTTATTTTTAGTAGTCATTTTTACAAACTAAATAGTTACTATTATTCTTTTTCTATTCTTATTCCTACATCTTCAATCCCCTGCAGATTATCAACACGCATTGCTTGTTCCAGTTTAAAATTATAATTACCTGCCAGTGGAAATTTAATTTTATTCTTTAATAAAATCCGATTACTTTTTATATCACCTAAGCCGCTGCCCAGCCATCTTCCGTCGGCAGAAGCAAGGATACATTCAATAGTATCACGGGCTCTGCTACCATCGGGAAACTGTGTGTTTAAAAAGAAATAGATGTTTCCGAATTTATAATCAGCTGAGTTTCTGATGTTAATAAAATATTTGTACGATAAAGTTGTATCGATTATTTCAACTTCAAATTCCAAAACATCATTTTTATTCCATTCAGTGCCTATGCTCAAGTACTTATCATAAACCGTATTTGAATCACAGGAGGCAAATATAAAAATTAAGAGAAGGGAAATTATTAAAAATTTATTTAGGTTATTAAAATTCATATTAAACTTTGCTTTTTTTATTAAAGCATTATTCCTGAATTTATTGTATATCTATGCAGGATAATTTATATCAATTCATGTATTCGTCTCATAAAGTGATGACTACGGCAAAACGTCAAACAAATTAACATTAATCAAACCTGAACAAATCTTCCTTTCCGTCTGAATTTTCGTAATTGGTTTTAAGTTCCTGAACATATGCAAAATCTTCTAATTTTTCAGGAAATATATTTTTTGTATTATCTTCAATTATCTGCTGAATTTTATCAATAGGTATTGCCAACATATTTGATTCATCATTAAGATATGAATACCACATAATTTTTTTAAATATATCAGTTTTTTGATAAACCGCTTCTCCTTTTTTTGTTTTTAAAATAATCTCACTATTAGGAAATTTTTTAAAAGCATCAACATAATTATCGTTTTCAAAATTCAGGCAACATTTTAATTTCCCACATTGTCCGGCTAATTTTTGAGGATTAAGCGAAAGTTGTTGTGTTCTGGCTGTGGTTGTAGAAACTGATTTAAAATTCCAAAGCCATGTTGAACAACACAGCTCTCTACCGCAGGAGCCTATTCCTCCGATGCGGCATGCTTCCTGCCTTACACCTATTTGCCGCATTTCAATCCTGACTTTAAATTCTTCAGCAAGTAATTTTATAAGTTCCCTGAAATCTACACGATCGTCTGCTGTATAATAAAAAATTGCTTTTGTATTATCACCCTGATATTCAACATCATTTATTTTCATCTCAAGAGAAAGATCATTTGCAATTTTTCTTGATTTATATATAGAAAAGTCTTCAGATTCAACTGCTGTTTTCCATTTTTCAATATCTGTAGCACGAGCCCTGCGATAAACTTTCTTCAAATTTTCATTATCAGTGCTTATATTCTTTTTTTTCATTTGTAATCTTACTACTTCACCTGTCATGGAAATAATACCTATATCATGTCCGGGAGAAGCTTCAATAGCTACAATATCACCTACATTCAGTTCCATTTCCTCAGAAAAACTAAAAAAATCTTTTCGACTGTTTTTAAAACGTACTTCTACACAATTAAACTTTTTTTGATTTTTTGGAAGTTCAATATTTTTTAACCAGTCATTATCATCTAACTTACAACAAGACTGTTTAAATATATTTTCATTCTTATTATAAGTATCGGGAAGCTTGTTACAACCTCGAGACAAAAAAGGATTTTGATTATTTTTTATATCATCGTTCATTTATCAATGTTTTGGATTGCAAGTTTACAAAATTTTACTGTGATTAGTCATGTTTATTTTTTAAAAAGCTTAGTTGCTGTAATTGATAAGTCCATGAATACAATTGACGGGTTTGCATTTCTTTCAATATGAAAGAGGGCTTTGTTAAACTCTTCTGAAAATCTTATTCCGTTAGCCGGATTTATATAAGGCGATATTTTTTGAGTAAAATCTATTTCTTCATCGTTAAGTTTAACCAAATCATTATTTTCATAATTTATCAATAAAATTTCCCTGATAATTTTTAAAGCAAAAGCCAAAAAACTTTTTTGATTTTCTCTGCCTGTTTTTGCTATTTCGCTTACAAACTTATGAATATCAATAAAATTATTTTGGAAACATAAACGCATCCATTTTCTAAAATTTTCAAAATTATCTTTTTCTTCCTCGTTTTTATGAATATTTATTAATGCTTCCTTATAACTTCCTCTTGAAAAATTAATTATTCTTTGGGCTTTTTCTTCTGTGCAGTTCAGCTTTTTTAGCAAAACTTCTTTTAAATCCCTATTGGAAATTTTTGGTATCTTTATTAACTGAGTTCTGGATATAATTGTTTTAATGATTTGATCATGATTTTCCGAGACCAATATAAACAGGGTTTTTTCAGGTGGTTCTTCAAGTATTTTAAGGATTTTGGGAGCAGCAGAATAATATAATTTTTCTACCATCCAAATTATCATCACTTTATATTCGGCTTCATAGGATTTGTAACTTAATGTTTTTATTATCTCATTACAATCATCTTTATTAATTATGCCCTGTTTATTCTCAATACCGATTTTTTCATACCATTCGTTTAAATTGATATAATAGTCATTCTGTATCAATAATTCTCTCCATTTTTCAATAAAGTTTTTACTTTGCGGTTTTTTTAGTACATCTTTAGTATTAGATACAGGATAAATAAAGTGTAAATCGGGGTGGATCAACTTATTATACTTAATACAAGAGGGGCAAATCCCACATGAATCACCGTTAATCTTATTTTTGCAGTTTATAAACTGAGCATAAGCAATTGCGAGAGCAAGCTTGCCCGAACCGTCAGGACCGAAAAATAATTGTGCATGACTAACACGGCTGTCTTTCACTGTTTGTATAAGCTTTTGCTTAATATTGTCTTGTCCGATAATTTCTTTAAAAAGCATATCTTTTAAAAATATCTTGAGATGTCAAAGATATGTAAAATTTTGTTTAATATTGCCTTGAAAATTTAAAGTCAAAATATTATGGAAGTAATCAGATTATTTGATTTTCTAACTTTTTATAAAGAAAATTTCAAACCAAAAGATGATGTTTTAGCAGGAAAAGAAAAAGGTAAATGGGTGAAATACAGCATTGACCAATACATTGAAACAGCTAATAATATAAGTTATGGTTTGCTGAAATTAGGAGTAAAAAAAGGTGATAAAATTGCGACTATTGCTAATAACCGCCCTGAATGGAACTTTATTGATATGGGAGTTCTTCAGATTGGTGCTGTTCATGTGCCGATTTACCCGACAATCAGTGAATCGGATTATAAGTATATTTTAAGTCATGCTGAAGTAAAATACGTTTTTGTTTCAGGAAAGGAATTATTGAGAAAAATCGAACACATTTTACCTGAAATTCCGTCAATAAAAGAAATTTATACTTTTAATGATATTGAGGATGTAAAACATTTAAATGAATTGATACAACTGGGCAAACGAAATTCAGCTCATGAAAAGTTAGAAGAACTAAAGGCTGGTATTAATAAGGATGATATTGCCACTTTGATTTATACTTCAGGCACTACAGGAAAGCCAAAAGGTGTATTATTGTCGCATAATAATTTAGTTAATAATGTATTAAATGTATATCATATATTCCCTGTTGATGAAACTTCCAGGGCACTTAGTTACCTTCCCCTCAGCCATGTATATGAAAGAACAAATCTCTATGTTTATCATATAAAGGGTCTGTCTATCTATTATGCTGAAAGTTTGGGAACAATAGGAGATAATATCAGGGAAGTTCAGCCCGAAATTCTTACAACTGTTCCACGTTTGCTTGAAAAGGTTTATGACAAAATCCTTGCAAAAGGTAGAAAGCTCAAGGGTATAAAGAAGAATATCTTTTTCTGGGCTGTAAATTTGGGGTTAAAGTATGAACTTGATGGTGCTAACGGCTGGTGGTATGAGCTTCAATTGAAAATTGCAAATAAATTGGTTTTTAATAAATGGAGAGAAGCTCTCGGCGGAAAACTTAAAACCATAGTATCAGGTGGTGCCGCATTACAGCCACGTTTAAACAGATCATATACAGCAGCCGGTATTCCGGTTTTGGAAGGTTATGGACTTACTGAAACTTCTCCGGTGATATCAGTAAATCATTTTGGTAAAAACGGAAGAAAATTCGGTACAGTCGGACCTCCGTTAAAAGATGTTCAGGTTAAAATTGCCGAAGACAGCGAAATACTTTGCAAGGGACCTAATGTAATGAAGGGCTACTATAAAGAGCCGGAATTAACTAAAGAAACAATTGATAAAGACGGATGGTTTCATACAGGTGATATCGGCAGGATAGAACCCGAAGGACAACTGAAAATTACCGGGCGTAAAAAATCAATGTTCAAAACAGCAATGGGTAAATACATTAGCCCTGAACTTATTGAAAATAAATTTAAAGAATCATCTTTTATTGATAGCATTGTTGTTTTAGGTGAAAATCAAAAATTTGCTGCAGCATTGATTGTGCCTGATTTTGATTATTTAAAATCATGGTGTGCTGTTAAGGATATTAAATATACTTCCGACAAAGAAATGATTGAACTCCCAAGAATAAAAAAACGTATTCAGAAAGAGATTGATAATTATAATACATCTTTCGGGAAAACCGAACAGATAATGAAATTTGAACTGATGGATTCTCTGTGGTCAATTGAAACGGGTGAATTAACGGCTAACATGAAATTAAAAAGGGATTTTATCTTTAATAAATACAAAACACAAGTGGACAAACTATTTAACATAAAAAGCTATGACTAAAATTACAAGGATATTTGATCTGTTAGATCAGTACAAAGAAAAATATTATTCAAAAAAAGATGCATTGGGTTTTAAATCCAACAATGTTTGGAACACATATTCATCTGAAGATTATCTCAATTATGTTAACAATTTCAGTTTCGGCTTATTAAAACTCGGAATAAAAAAAGGCGATAAAATCGCCACAATAATGCTTAACAGCCCCGAATGGAATTTTATAGACATGAGCCTGTTACAAATCGGGGCTATTCAGGTGCCTATATATCCGACCGTAAGTGAATCTAATTACAAATTTATCTTTGATGATGCAAAAATTAAATATGTTTTTGTTTCAAATAATGAAATTTACCAGAGAATAAAACCGGTATTAAAAGATGCTCCAACTATAAAAGACGTGTATTCCATTGAGAAAATTTCTGGTGTAAAAAACTGGCAGGAAATTTTAACATTAGGTAAAAAAAATATTTCGAAAAACTTAGAGACAATTAAATCTTCAATTTCTCCAAACGACATTGCAACAATCATTTATACTTCCGGAACTACAGGAACTCCGAAAGGAGTTATGCTTTCGCATAATAATTTTATCAGTAATTTTTTAGCAGCAGCAACCATCCCTGATTTTGATATGACTGACAGGACATTGAGCTTTTTACCGCTTTGTCATGTTTACGAGCGCATGCTGAATTATATGTACCAGTATTTTGGTATGTTAATTTACTATGCAGAGAGTATTGATAATCTGGGAAAAAATATCAGGGAAGTTAAACCACATGCTTTTGGTGCTGTTCCAAGAGTTCTGGAAAAAACCTATGACAAAATAGTTAGAAAAGGCAGAGGT
>JAUWKH010000005.1 GCA_030614305.1 Bacteroidota bacterium | reverse complement strand
GGAACTTCAAAAGTTCAGGTTGAATCAATTGCGGATTCAGTGATTTATGAGGTAAAAAAAGTAAGCGGTGCAAATCCGTGGCATAAAGAAGGTTTTAAAAATGCGGAATGGATTTTGATAGATTATTTTGATGTGGTCGTTCATGTTTTTCAGGAAAACACAAGAGATTTTTATCGTTTGGAAAATCTTTGGGCAGATGCTGAAATTCAAAAATTTAAGAATGATGAATAAAACCGGAAGGGTTTTACAAATTATAAATAAAGATATAATGTCAGAAAAACATAAAGATACAAAACATAAAGATACTAAAAGTAAAACTCCTGTAAATCTACCAAAAGGAAAAAACCCAAAAGGTAAATTTAACTTCTATTGGATTTACGGAATACTGGCAGTAATTTTTATTAGCATTCAATTTATGAATTTGGGAGATGGTGCTAAAAAAACCGACAAGAGAGATTTGATAGAAATGCTGGAATCAGAAGACGTTGAAAGAATTGTATTGATTAATAAAGAAAAAGCCGAAATCTATATAAAGAGAGACAAATTATCCAGACCTGAATACGATGAAGTCAGAGGGAAAAATTCCGAAGGCACAGGACCACAGTTTTATTATAATGTGACAACTCCTGATAAATTTGTTGACTGGGTTGAAGAAGCTCAACATAATGCTACTAAACCGATATATGTTGAAAATGAAGTTAGAAGAAACTGGGGGGGTGATATTCTGGGATGGATAATTCCGATTGTTGTTTTAGTTGGTGTTTGGTTTTTAATCATGAGAATGATGAGTCGTGGTGGAGGAGGTCCCGGCGGACATATTTTTAATATAGGTAAATCCAAGGCAAAGCTATTTGATAAAAGTTCAAATGTTACTATTAACTTTAATGCTGTTGCAGGACTTGAAGAAGCCAAAGTTGAGATAATGGAAATTGTTGACTTCCTGAAAAACCCGGAAAAATACACCCAATTAGGCGGAAAGATACCAAAAGGAGCATTACTTATTGGTCCTCCCGGAACAGGTAAAACATTATTGGCTAAAGCAGTAGCAGGCGAAGCTAAAGTTCCGTTTTTCTCAATTTCAGGTTCCGATTTTGTTGAAATGTTTGTAGGTGTGGGTGCTTCAAGAGTAAGAGATCTTTTTAAGCAAGCAAAAGAAAAAGCTCCATGCATAATTTTTATTGATGAAATTGATGCTATCGGACGTGCACGTGGCAGAAATCCTATGACCGGCGCTAACGACGAAAGAGAAAACACTTTAAATCAACTGCTCACCGAAATGGACGGTTTTGCAACCAACACAGGTGTAATTATTCTTGCAGCAACAAACCGTGCCGATATTCTTGACAGAGCATTGATGAGAGCAGGCAGATTTGACCGTCAAATCCATGTTGAATTACCTGATCTGGAAGAAAGAAAAGCAATTTTTAAAGTCCACATGGAACCTTTAAAACTTAATAAAACGGTTAATATTGATTTCTTTGCAAAACAAACACCGGGTTTTTCAGGTGCCGATATTGCCAATGTTTGTAATGAATCGGCTTTGATTGGTGCAAGAAAAAACAAAAAAGTTATTGACAAACAGGATTTTATGGATGCCATTGACCGTATCATCGGCGGATTGGAAAAAAGAAATAAAATCATTTCACAACACGAGAAAAAAGTTATTGCATACCACGAAGCAGGTCATGCATCGGTTAGCTGGTTGCTTGAATATGCTAATCCGCTTGTTAAGGTTACCATTGTTCCCAGAGGCAAATCGCTTGGTGCTGCATGGTATTTACCCGAAGAACGGCAAATTACAACTTTTGAACAAATGTTTGATGAAATGACAGCAGCTTTGGGTGGCAGAGCTTCAGAAGAAATCAACTTCGGAAAAGTTTCTACCGGTGCTTTGAACGATCTTGAAAAAGTTACCAAGCAGGCTTTCGCTATGGTTACTTATTTCGGATTAAATGAAGCAATCGGAAATATCAGTTATTATGATTCAACAGGGCAACAGGAGTATTCTTTCCATAAACCATACAGTGAAAAAACTGCTGAAACCATTGATAAAGAAATAAGTAAAATGGTTGAAAAAGCATACCAAAGAGCAAAAAGCCTGTTACTAAAAAACAAATCCAAACTTGAAACATTAGCCATCCTGTTACTTGAAAAAGAAGTTATTTTTAGCGAAGATCTGGAGATAATTTTCGGTAAAAGACCTTATGACGATGAAAAAACTATTGAACCTGTCAAAACTGAAAAGAAATTAGCGAAAAAAACAAAAAAATCACCTCCTAAAACCAACGACCAACCCAATAAAAAAACTGTTGAAAAGGAAAGTAAATCACAAGTTCCTGAAAAAGAACAAACAGGCACTTTATTTTAAACTGACACTTTTGATCTTTTATGGAAGAAAGTACATCACGTGAAAAAATATTAAAACGGGTAAGAAATGCTTTAATCAGTAAATTGGATAACCCTTATCCGAATGTTGAATTTGAAAGTCCGGTTTATACACAATTGGACGACACCCTGGATGTTGCTTTTGCACAGGAATTTACAAAAGTTGCAGGAAAATTTATTTACTGCTCTAATGAAATAGAATTTATTGAAAATCTTAAAATACTTATTTCTGAAAATAACTGGGATAATATATTTTGCCTTGATGAAAAAATCCAATCTTTATTATCTAATGGTGGAATAGCCTTTAAATCCAGCGAAAAAGATTTCCTTGATATTAATGTGGGAATTACCGGATGTGAATATTTAATTGCACGACTCGGAAGTGTTATGGTTTCATCAGGACAAAAATCAGGCAGAAGGTTGAATGTTTATCCTGAAACCCATATTGTGATGGCTTATACTTCGCAATTGGTTCCCGATTTAAAAGATGCCCTGAAAAAAATAAAGAAAAAATATAAAAATAAATTACCTTCAATGATCTCAGTAATTACAGGACCTAGCAGAACGGCAGATATTGAAAAAACACTTGTAATGGGTGCACACGGCCCTGAAAATATGTACGTCTTTTTAATTGAAGATGATGAATTAACCGGTAACTAAAATATAGAGTGAAAAACCTTATAAAAAGAACAATCACAGGATTAATATTTACAGCTCTGATTATCGGTTCAATAATCTGGAATCAGTATTCTTTTGTTATTCTATTCCTTGTAATAACTATATTAGGACTTTGGGAATTTTACAGTTTGGTTAAAACAACAAACATTGCCCGTCCACAAATATTAGCCGGAATTTTTTCAGGTGGCATATTATTTATATCAATGGCATTAGTTGCCATGAATATCGCTGATTTAAAAATTTTACTGATAAATTTAGCCACAATCCCACTTATTTTTTTTATTGAGTTATTTTCAAAAAACAAAAATCCTTTTACAAACATATCATTTTCAATACTGGGAATTATCTACATTGCTTTACCTTTTTCATTGTTAAATTTCTTTTTTAACACCGGACTTATCCCCGGCGTATTTCAATATGAGATACTTTTAGGTTTTCTTATTATTTTATGGATGCATGATATTTTTGCATACCTCACAGGAAAAACACTTGGAAGACATCTGCTTTTTAAAAGAATTTCCCCGAAAAAAACCTGGGAAGGAAGTTTTGGCGGAGTAATTTTTGCTATATTAACTGCTTATATTATTTCATTGTTTTTTGATGATCTCAGTAGTATCCAGTGGGTAATTATAGCTCTGATCATTTCTGTTTTCGGCACATTGGGGGATTTGACCGAATCAATGTTCAAAAGAAGTATGAATATTAAAGACACCGGAAATATTTTACCGGGACATGGCGGGATATTAGACCGCTTTGATGCCGTTTTTATGGCAGCACCTTTTGTTTTTATTTATTTGAAACTTTTTATCTAAAATGAGAATTCATAAAAAAGGATACTTAATAATTTTTATTATGCTGATAGCAATACTGACTATTGTATTAATAATAAATTTATTATTTCCTGTTCAAACTTTCATACATTATTTTCTTTATCTCATCGGCTTGATATTCTTTATTTTGATCATAAGGTTTTTCAGGCAGCCAAAAAGAATAATTGAAATTAATGATAATAATATATTAAGCGGAGCCGACGGTAAAGTTGTAGCAATTGAAGAAGTTGAAGAAAATGAGTATTTTAAAGATAAAAGAATCCAGGTATCGGTTTTTATGTCGCCACTTAATATACATGTTAACTGGTATCCGATAAGCGGTAATATCACTTTTTTCAAACATCATCACGGAAAATATCTTGCAGCATATCATCCTAAATCATCTTCAGAAAACGAAAGAACAAGCATTGTTATAGAAAATAGCAAACAACAATCCGTATTATCTCGTCAGATAGCAGGTTTATTAGCCAGAAGAATCATATCTAATGCAGAAGTTGGCAAGCATGTTATTCAGGGTAATGAAATTGGAATAATTAAATTCGGTTCGCGATTCGACATATTATTACCTGTTGATGCTAAAATTAAAGTAAAATTAAGGCAGAAAGTCAGAGGAGGAAAGACCGTGATTGCTGAATTTATTTCGTAACAATGCCTTAGCTCCCGAAAGTTTTCGGGATTGCGAGAGATTTTATGAATAAGACTGAGGACTGATAATCAAAAAACCAAAACTTTGCTAAAAAAACAAAGTTTTACAGGATAATAGTATAGATACTTATAGCAAATCTTCCAGTTCTTTCAGTGAATTAACCTCATAAGTAATTTCGTTATTATGAGTAATATTATTGTAATTAACAAAAACCTGGTCAATACCTACTGCTTTTGCTCCTAAGATATCAACTCTTAAATCATCACCAATCATCAGGCTTTCATTAATTTTAGCTTTTGCTTTTGTTAAGGCAAAAAGGAAAATTTGTTTTTCGGGTTTTTTAGTGCCTGCTTCTTCAGAAGTTATTATCTGTTCAAAATATTTTCGCAAATCCGAAACATCAATTTTTTTCTGCTGAACTTCCTCAAAACCGTTAGTAATAAGGTGCAGTTTGTATTTGGGATATAAATATTCAAGTATCTCATGCGAATGAGGAAACAAATTTGTTTTCAAAGGACTGATTGTCACATAATCATCGGCAATGTTAGTTGCTAAAAATTCATCATCTATTCCAAAATCATTTAAAGTAAGTTTAAAACGTTTAATGCTAAGCACTTCTTTTATAATCTTTCCCTTTCTGTAATAACTCCACAACATATCATTGTAATAGTTATAGGTTTTTGTAAACTCTTCAAGAGAAGGAACACCTTTTTGTTTTAGTTTATACTTATCGTAAATCTCGCTGAAAGTTTCCTTTGCATTTTTTTCAAAATCCCAGATTGTCCGGTCTAAATCAAAAAAAAGGTGCTTATATTTTTTCATAATTATATTTTAATAGTATAAAATCCCAAGATTATCAGCAAGATAGGTAAGTGAAAAAGATAATATTAAAGATAGTATCGGAGCAGCCAACCAAACTATCCAAAACTTTCTGATAGTTTTATTAACAATGATTTTTTTCCAGCCCATTTTTGAGATTCCTAAGCCAATTATTGCTAAAGTATTTAATTGCACCAATGACGTTGGAATTCCTTTTGTAATAGATGCGAGCAGTAATAATGTTGCTGTAACAATTGAAATAATCGTAGCTTCCAATGGCCCGATATCCACAATTCCTTTACCGGTAGTTTCAATGATTTTTCTACCGAATATCGAGCTTCCAATGGCAAAACAGGGCGCTATGATCAAAGTGGAAAGTATCATTATCAAAACAAATTTATTTTCCATGTCAGGATTAATATTAAGCTCGTTCATTACCATAGAAGCTATAGGACCTGATGCATTTGCAACATTGTTTGAACCAATAGCAAATGAAACATAGCAAGCCGAAATTATTACCAACATCCTGAGTACAGGATGATTTGTTACATCAGCAAATCTCACCACTGCTAACCGTCTTAATAACGGATAAAGATACTTGCCGATACAATACATCAGAACAAAAGAAATAACAGGCAGGACAAACCATACAGGAATTATTTCATAAAATACCTTATGTGAATTAAACATATTTAAATATAATGCAGGACCACTTAGAGCAAAAACAGCCGACTGACTTGTTGATTGAGGAACTCCGATTAAATTTGCAATCAATAATGATATTGCAATTGATAACAATACAATTGTAGCGATTGTAAGAGTTATTTCATCGGCAGGAATAATGCCCTTTCCCATTGTTAAAGCAGTCTTTTTACCCGCAACTATTGCTCCAATGAATACAAATATTCCGAATAACCCGGGTATGGCAAACCGCCTGATAATATTTGAACCATAAGCTACGGAAAATGAAGGAGAAGTTCCGCTTCCTCCCATATTCATTGCCAAAAACATCCCGACTATAAAAGGAATCAGTAAATGGCTAAACATTGGTGAGATCATGATAATAAAATTTGGTATTAATTATTTTGTTTGTCCATAAAGTCAAACAAATTTTGAATTAATCCCGATAGCTATCGGGACCAAATAACAAAAAACAAATGACAAATAAATTCCAAATATCAATGATCAAATAACTGAAACTGTTTTGGTCATTGAATTTTTGAGCATTGTAATTTATCCATACGGACAAGTTTTGAAATTTGGTGCTTGTCATTTGTGATTTTTAATATTTATTTAAACTTTCGGACTTTATAGACGTACTCTTTAAATTTCGTATGTATAAAAGAAACAGGCTAAGGCTGAGGCTGAGGTCAGGTAATCGGTATAGCAAATTCAGCAATCACAACCAGAAACCATTTTGTTTTTTATTGAAACATGCAAAAATTAAGTAAATTATTTTTTAAACGTCAAATTTATAAAAAATATTCCATTTCTCTCATAACAGATTTAAATAATAAGCATTTTATAATAATTTAGAAATGGAATGTTTATATAAAGAAAGATGATTCCATCATTCCAATATTCAACTATTCCAATTTTATCAGAGTTAGTGATGAATAAATAACAAGTATTGAGAAAAACTTGACTTTTGTAAAATTATGTTGTATCATTGCAATATCAATTTAATATCATTATAATATAAATAACACAAATTAAAATTATTTAGATATGAAAAAAGAAAAATTGTATTCACCTGTTTCGGGTTATTTGGGACTATTTATTGTCCTTCTCTTAATCATTATACCTGTTTTGGGAATGATTTTTATGAAAATGTTTTTACTAGCAATTATTTTAGCATTCGGCATGTTTGGTTTGGGCGGATTTGTAATCATAAATCCTAACGAATCAAGTGTATTGGTTTTATTCGGTGCTTATAAAGGAACTATCAAAAAGAATGGTTTCTTTTGGGTAAATCCGTTTTTTTCAAGAAAAAATATCTCGTTAAGAGCAAGAAATCTTGATAGTGACCCGATTAAAGTAAACGACAAGGTTGGTAATCCGATTAAGATTGGAGTTGTATTAGTCTGGAAAGTTGAAAATACTTATAAAGCTGCTTTTGAAGTTGATGATTATTGTCATTTTGTTGATATACAAAGTGAAGCTGCGGTAAGGAAATTGGGTGGGCATTATCCTTATGATAATTTTGATGATGAACAGACTGAAATTACTTTACGCTCTGGAGGCGATGAAGTTAATCATGTTCTTGAAAAAGAATTAAGCGAACGGCTTGAGATTGCCGGTATTCATGTTATTGAAGCAAGAATAGCATACCTTGCCTATGCATCTGAAATTGCAGGAGCTATGTTAAGAAGACAACAGGCAACAGCTATTGTAGCAGCAAGATACAAGATTGTTGAAGGCGCGGTAAGTATGGTTGAAATGGCTCTTGAGCAACTTTCAGAAAAAGAGCTTATTGAACTTGATGAAGAACATAAAGCAGTTATGGTCAGTAATTTAATGGTTGTTCTTTGTTCTGATAAAGATGCAAGTCCGGTTATTAATACCGGAACCTTACATCAGTAGATTCAGGCTTAACTAAAACAAAGACAAGATGAAAACGAAAAATTTATTATTAATTATTTTTTTACTGGCAACATTTAGCTTAATTGCTCAGCAGGAAAAAGAAACAAAAAATATAGAAAAATCTATTACTCTAAAAACAAAATCGGGAAATATAGAAGGAACTCTTTTAATACCTGATAATTTGTCAAATATTCCGGTAGCATTAATAATTGCAGGTTCAGGACCAACGGATAGAGATGGCAATAATCCAATGATGAAAAATAATTCATTAAAAATGCAAAATTGGAAATAATTGAAGGGATTGTTGATTTTATAATTAATTATTAATAGCATTTATTTTACTGAATTCGGAAATTATGGCTAAGAAAAAAGCATTTGTGCTTAGGATAGATCCTGAAATTATGAAAGCAATTGAGAAATGGGCTGCTGATGAATTCAGGAGTACAAACGGGCAAATTGAATGGGTTATCAGTAAAGCATTAAAAGAAGCAAAGCGTTTTCCCGGGAAAAAAAATACGGATGAATAAAAAAAAGGGAGCTTCAGCCCCCTTTTTTATGTTATAGGTTATATGTTACTAATTATTTAATAACCA
This sequence comes from Bacteroidota bacterium, assembly GCA_030614305.1. Taxonomy (GTDB): domain Bacteria; phylum Bacteroidota; class Bacteroidia; order Bacteroidales; family JADFUO01; genus JADFUO01. The sequence goes on along the minus strand of JAUWKH010000005.1, from coordinate 11,970 downwards.
GTTTTTGAGTTTTAATTCCATCCTGAGAATTGATTTGAATGTGATAAATACCTGTAATAAATTTTTCTGTATTAATCCTTACAAAGTTATTATCAATTTTTTGTGAATAAACAATCTGACCGAGATTGTTAAATATCTTAACTTCATTAATATTAGCTGAAGATTCAATATTAACAAAATCATTTGCAGGATTCGGATAAACACTGATATTTGAATTTACCTCAATATTTTCACCAATACCAACGTAGGTAAGTTGTTCAAAGCAAAGGTCATCAAAGTATGCCAGTGGTGAATTACCCGTAGAGTTCCATGCATAAACATTCATACTACCAAGAGCAATCATACCTGGATCTCCAAAGCATCCGAGCGACCATTGCCATGTATGAATTAAAACATCGTCAATCCAAATTTCACCAAGGTCATTATCAAGGTCCACAATAATTTCAATGTAATACCATTCATCAAAGTTAAATGGGAAAGTAGCTGCTGCAGCTCCACCGGCATCAATTGTACCTACGCCGTCAACATCCCACATCACCTGCATACCCCATTCAACACCCGGTACTATATCTTTCTGAAGGTTGAAATATCCGCAATATCCATCTGCAACCATAAACCAGAAATAAACACCATATTTACAATCTGTAAAATTTTCGTAGTTGAATGGTCTTACAAGGTCTGTACCGGCATCAATTAGCAATGATGCGTATGGATCAGTATCAAAAGTTACAATTGCGTCTTCCGAACTTCCGGGATCATAGCTCCATGTTGTCCACCATGGTGATTGCAGTCCAATATATTCTCCTATAAGATAATCTTCAAAATATTCACATCCGTCATCATAATAATAATAGAAATTATCAAAATAAAACAAAACATCATCTCCTGGAGGAGAAGCAGCAAATATATCAACAACACCAAGTTGATTTAATCCGGGGTCACCTCCTGAAGTAAGGCTCCATTGCCATGCATGAACAAATTCATCATTTACTAAATACGTTGCCCAATCAAGGTCAAGGTCAACATATATTCTTGCATTGAACCAATCTCCGTTAGGATATACAAATGTTGCAGCAGTATTTCCTCCCGCATGTATGTATCCTGTTCCGTCTGAAGCAAAATAGATTTCTATTGCCCATTCATTGGTGACGCCTTGTGAATGCATAAGATTGTAGTATCCGCCATAGCCATCTGCAATAAGCATATCCATACTAACAACATATTTTCCTTCGGTTTTATCACCGAGAGGAAATATTAAATCGGTTGAAGAACCATCAACTTTTACAGATTGAACTCCGCTATAAGCTTCAGTTGTTACTACAAAAGCATCTTCATCAGTTCCGGGAGCGCCGCTCCATGTTGTCCAGCAACCAGCTTGTAATGCAAGATAGTCATCTGCAATGTATGATTCAAAAGCATCAAAGTAAGGGAAGCAAACAACAGAAGGAGTAAAATAATCAATTATAGCTATCAAAAGATCTTCCTGAATATCAGTGTCAGTAATAGATGCATATGATGCAGTTGTGAAAACGATTTTATATCCACCTGCATCGTATTGTATTGCACAAATTCCGGTAGGTGTGGGATCATACAATTCAAATAAATCAATTCCAACATGGTCATAAATTTCATCAATATACAATCCTTCTCTAGCAGGGGTAGTAAATATGTCCTGAACTTCAAAAGCTAAATCACCTGCAATGGAGCCAACCACACCGTCAATTGATCCAAGATCCGGAGCGAAAATTCCCCATGTATCTTGTGCTACACCTCTAAGACCTAAATAATCCCAAGGAAAATCTCCCGAACTAAATCCTGATGAATAACGGTCCCATAAATAATCCTGTGCAGATAAGAACAGGTTTCCACCGGCATCAAGAAAGCCGGCTAAGTTAGTTTCATCATTAACTGTCATAGTTTCACCACCATCCCAAACTTCACCAGTGAACCAGATAATGACATCATATTCCAGCATAGTTGCCAAATCAGGTCCGTCATCTGGTCCCAACACTACTTCATAGTAGGTATAAGTATAGCCATATGCATCAAGAGCGTCCTGGAAATAGGGCCAGCAATCAGTAAATGATTCCGGTGACCAAGCACTGCCATCCCTGTCAACTGCCAGAATATTCTGTGCGAAGCTTTGGGAAATGATAAATAATGATACTGTTAAAAGCATCAAAAAACGCGTAAATTTTTTCATAATTAATAAATTTGGTTAATACTATATTTATTGTTTTGAGCAAAAATATAATATAATTTCTTTAAAAGCAAATTTTAATTATTAACATTTTTTTAAAAAAAGAAAAAAAGGCTGACTCAAAGGTTAAAATGCTTTTGAGACAGCCTTTTGAATGATTAATTAAACAGTTATCCATTTATACTAAAACGCATACATACGTATTAATGATACGAAGTGAATCCGTATGGACTTCGTGTCGTAAACTTTACTATTTTCGAATAAACTAAGTGAACGGTTTATCGCTGTTTGTTTCCTTATCTGCTGGCATTCCCGTTCAGTGTCAGTTTATTTAATAATAATCTGTTTTGTAACCAATCCGTTATTTGTTTTTATCTGCAGGAAGTAAATTCCGGCATTATAATCAGCAGTGTTTATTCTGACTTTTTGATTTTTAACAATTTTGTTAAGAATAGTTTGGCCAATATAATTAATTAATTTTACAGAATTAATCTCAGATGTTGAACAGATATTTATAAAATCGGTAGTCGGGTTAGGATAAATCAAAACAGCTTCATTTTTTTCAACTTCATTAATCCCAACTGCTACATCCAGCGTAACCGGAACATTAAATTGTGGTATTACCGGGTCATTATTGTTAATCTGGATTTCAGCTGCATAAGTACCTATTACCAGATTAGTAGCGTCAAAGGTAACTGTAACTTCTTCGGGGTCATCAGGTAAAACAGTGCCTGAAACCGGATCAACTGATAACCATTGCTCCATCGGTTCTCCTGTTAAATGTGCCCTGATATTCCAGTTATAATCATAAGAAAGATGAGTCCAGGCAATTCCTGATTTTATCCAATTACCATTAGGATCGGCAGGTCCTATATCGCATCCTGCAGGGAAAACCTCAATAACTGTTTGGTTTATCCAATAACCAACCCAAATATCTTCACCGGTAATTACAACAGGTACATCTAAAGTAATAGTATTCCATGAATAAGCAACAGGTGTAAAAGGTTGATCAACAAGTAAGGCGCCGGGTTCATAAGAATTACCTTGTCCATAAATTTTTAATGCAAATGCATCTGCAGGGTCATTAATAAATATTTCAACAGAAGTAAGTTCCATGCCGGCATGCGGAACGGTTAAGGAATTCGGGAACATTGCAGCTACCTGAAATTCAGCAGGGTTTGTCAGCCCTATTGCCGAATTATTATCTCCGTCGTAATGTAATATAAAATCATCAGTTGGAGCAGGTGTTGAAGCCGATGGATTGTAATTGGGATCTTCAATTACTCGATTATTTGATAAAAAAGCTTTAGAATAAGTTTTTTGTGGAATATTTGAAGTTAAGGGTTGTGATTTTTCACCTTTTGCAATATTATAAACAATCGCAATATCAAATTCCAGTTCGCCAACTCCAATATTAGCTATAGTCATTGGCTGCGTTGCAACTTGTCCGGGTTCAATAATTTCGTTAAAAATATCGGGAGTTACTTCAATTACCGGGTCAGTGCTTGGTTGAACCTCAAGCCAGATTATGTCGTCCATATAAAATAATGGGGTTTCTCCCGTAGGAGCACCTGCAAAGACATCCAGTCCACCTAACTGATTTGCTCCAGGATTTCCTTGTGAAGTCATGCTCCATTGCCATGAATGAACAAATGTGCCGGCAATCCATAGTTCACCAAGATCATTATCCAGATCAATGATGTTTTCACAGAATATCCATTCGTCGTGGTTGTAATTAAAAAATGCTGCATTTTGTCCGGCTGCATGAATAAATCCATCTCCGGTTTCAGCAAAATATACTTCCAAAGCCCATTCAACACCAGGTGATTCATAGTGCTGAAAATTATAATAACCTGCATATCCGCTTGGGATATAATAATAAAAGTTTACCTGGTATTGACCTGATATTTGATCTCCAAATGGCAAAATCAAATCGGTTGAACCTTCAACTTTTACTGATTGTGTTGGACTCAGAGCTTGCTCATCGCTGATTAAAGCGTCTTCCGCACCACCTGTTCCTCCGCTCCAGGTTGTCCACCAACTTGACTGAACTGCTAAATACTCACCAAGAGTATATGACTCAAAATCATCAATATAAAGAGTGTCCTGAGCTCTTGTGGTTAAGCAAATTACAAACAATGCTGTTGTTAGAAGTAAAAATTTTTTCATGATAAAAAAGTTTTAGTTAATAAAAATGTTTATTTAATTGTAGCAAATATATAATATTTTTATTAGAATGAATGGTAAATCAGAATAATTTTTTGAAATAATTTTTTGAATATATAGATTGAGGCTGAGGCTGAGGCTAAGGCTAAGGTGTGAAAAAGTATGGTTATACAATTTTATTTATCGTTCAATTTCATGGAATAATCTGATATTAAACTGATTAAAAAATATCGAATACTATAATAATACTACTGAATTGGAACAAAATATTTTTCAAAGAACCCTAACTTTTTGTATCCTTAGCCTTAGCCTCAGCCTATCTAATTTTTCTCCTTCCTTGCCATGTATTTTTTTCAGCAAGTTTTTTTTCAATCAAATTCAGGATTTGGTCGTTTCTTATCAAGCCCCAGCCGGGACCGGATAAAAATCGGGGGGGTACTTCACCGGCAAAGCGTTCAATAACAATATCAGGAGTTAATCTTTCAAGAAAAGTAATTATAAAATCAATGTATTCATTAAGAGAAAATAAGCTGAAATTTTCCGGCTTCTCCCGATATTCTTTTGCCATTTCAGTATCTTTAATTATCTGAAGCTGATGAAATTTTATATTGTTCAAAGGAAGTTCAGATAAAATGTCAGCTTCATCAAGCATCTCCTGTTTTGTTTCACCGGGTAATCCGAAAATTATATGTGCTCCGGTTTTTATTCCTTTTTTTGCGGTTTTATAAATGGCTTTTACCGATTGTTCAAAACCATGTCCCCTGTTAACACGTTCTAATGTTTTATCATAACACGATTCAATGCCATATTCAATAATTACGTAATATTTTTTTGATAATTCTAAAATAAAATCAAGTTTTTCATCATCAATACAATCAGGGCGGGTACCAATAACCAGGCCAATAACTTCCGGAAATTTTAATGCCTCATTATAAATATTTCTTAATTTATCCAAAGGAGAGTAAGTATTGGAAAAAGGCTGAAAATAAGCAAGATATTTATTTGCTCTCCTGTAACGTTTTTGGTGAAACTCAATGCCTTCAATAATTTGTTGTTTTATTGATTTTGAAGGTGTGCAGTACGAAGGATTAAATGCATTGTTATTGCAATAAGTACAACCACCCGTTCCTACGGTTCCATCACGATTAGGACAAGTGAAACCTGCATCAATGCTGAGTTTTTGAACCCGTTCACCAAACTCTTTTATAAAATAATTTGAATAAGCATTAAAGCGTCTGCTATGACCCCATGGATATTTCATTGTAATCAAAATTAATAGCTTCAGATATCATGATCTATCGTAAACAAAATATCATAAAATTTATAAAATTACAAAATTCAATAATCAAATAACAAATAATTTCCAATGAACCAAATTCAAAAATTCATAATGACCAAAACAATTTAGGTCATCCATCCATATGGATACATACGTATTAACTTCGTGTCGTTTGCTTCGCTTCATATGACTGTAAGGAATTCGTATGAACGGACAAGTTTTGTTATTTGTTTATTGATTATTATGTGTTGCTTATTGAGTGTTTTTTTCTTAATAACTTTCAATCAATCAATCAATCATTCAATCAATCAATCAATCAATCAATCATTCAATCATTTCTCTTCTTCCCTGACTATTAAAAAAATATCTTCATTATCTCTTTTCATCAGGTATTTTTCACGGGCGAATTTTTCTAAAGTAATAGTATCTGTCATTAATTCTTCGGTAGCTTTTTTATCATTTTCTATTCCCTGAAGATAATATTGTTTTTCATTTTCTACTTCGCTAAGGTCAGACAATAACCCAAACTGTGAAATAAAATTATTCTTGTCAAAAAACAACATCCATACAATAAATGCCAAAGCAGTGTAAAAAAACTTGTTTTTTAAGAATGAAGGGATTTTTCTGAACATACTAAAACAAAAGTATTTACTAAATGTGATTAATTTTAAGTATTTTTATTTAATTTTTAACTTTTTATATGTTAACAACTTTTACAGCCCGATTTTGTCGCTGATTGATTTCATTGCGTCAACACAAATTAAAATAAACTCATCAAGAGGAATACCGATTTTTTCACATTCCATAATATTTTCACGTTTCACAGAAGCAGCAAAAGCTTTTGCTTTCATTCTTTTTCTAACGGACTTTGGTTTTACGCTTTGCAATTTTTTATCGGGATATACTAAAGTAGTTGCTACAATCAAACCGGTTATTGTTTCGCCTGCTGCCAAAGCATGCTGAAACTCTGTGTTGCGTTCTAATCCGGTTGCTTTTTCATTGTGCATTTTTATTGCTTCCACTATTTCCGGGTCAAGGCCTTTTTCTTCAAGTATTCTTGCTGTTTCCAGTCCATGAACTTTTGGGTCGGCATTCACAAGTTCAACATCCAGATCGTGAAGTAAACCTGCTAATGCCCATTTTCTTTCATCCCTTCCTAATCTCTTAGCTAATGCTTCCATCACAACTTCTGAAGCATAACAATGATTAAGCATTTTTTCGTTTTTAATGTATTGGTGAAGTAAATCCAATGCTTCGTTGCGTGTCATATTTTAAATTTATGATTTATGATTTATGATTTTAGATTTATGAATTTCTAATTTCTATTTTCCAATTTCTAATGCACATCCAACCCAAACAACATAAAAATCAAATGTTGCAGTGTTTTTGTAATCTCACTCATGTATTCATTAACTGCTTTAACACTTCCTGGTAATGAATAAATTAAGCTATTACCCATAACTCCTGCCACTCCCCTGCTTAGCAAGGCATTTGGTTTTTCCTGCCCGTACTTTATTCTTATCAGTTCCATAATACCGGGTATCTCTTTATCAATAACGGTTTTTATAACTTCCGGAGTAAAATCACGTGGTCCGATCCCTGTACCTCCGGTTGTAAAAATCACATCAATATTATTTTTTCGGGCATTTAACAAAAGATTTTTTAATGTTTGCGGGTCATCAGGAATTATCTTATTTTCAATTTTAAATTTCCAGTTTATTTCTTTGAAATAATTTTCAGTTAATTCTTTTATTTTCGGACCGCTTTTGTCTTCATACTCACCTTTGCTTGCCCTGTCGCTCAAAGTGATAACAAGAATATTAAAAACTTTCGGATAATAGAACATTATATTTCCGGGAACAATTTTACCGGATTTAATAACTCTGCAAAAAATTCCTTCTTTTGGCATCACACAATTTCCGATTTCCCTGAAAATTGCACAGGAGTCACCATGGCATTTTTTACCGATTTGCGTAACCTCCAGTTCAATGTCTCCGATTTTAAACCTGTCAAAAGGTTTTGTTTTATATAATTCTATTCCCTTAGTTGTGATATTTTCCGCAAATTCACCATAATTAATTTTACGGTTTGCAAGCTTCTCAAATTTCTCAATACTCTCAATCCCGAGTAAACTAACCTGCCTGTGCCAGTCTCCTGCATGCGCATCTCCAACAATGCCATTTGAATTTAATACAATCTCTTTAACAGGATGTTTAATCACACCTTTTTTTTCAGAAATATTTACTGAGAGTATCTTTATTTTATTTTTATCCATTTTAATTTTATTAATATTTGGTTTTTTTATTATTAGTCTTCAGTCCCCAGTCTTCCCCCGAAAGCTTTCGGGGTCAGTCCTCAGTCTCCAGTCCCCAGTCTCCAGTCCTCAGTCTGTTAATCGCCGATTGCTGACTGTCAAATGCCGATTGATCGCATTAGTGTTAACTTCAGTATCAAAATAATTATTTAACTACCGATTTACCAGCCATCCATCCTGTTGAAAATGCAATCTGTAAATTATAACCACCTGTATCTGCATCCAAATTTAGAACTTCGCCTGTGAAATAAAGATCTTTTACTAATTTTGATTTCATGGTTTTCGGGTCAATTTCCTTCAAATTTACTCCACCTGCCGTAATAATAGCTTCATCAAAACCTCTTAATCCCGTTACTTCTAATTTAAATTCTTTCAAAAGCAAAAGTATTTTATTTCTTTCTATTGAGTTTAACTGATGACAAACTTTTTCAGAAGAAATTTTCAACAGGTCAATAAATACCGGGACCATTTTCTGCGGAAGCCATTTTCTAAGTATTTCCCGAAATTTCAAATTTCCAAAATCATTAATATCACGAATAAGGCGTTTATCTAGTTTTTTATTGTCTAAAGCCGGTTTAAGATCAATCGAAAATATAAGTCTTTGACCGTTTTCAAAAATCTTGCCAAGCTGCCTGCTCAACGATAAAATCACCGGTCCTGAAATTCCATACTGCATAAAAACCATTTCACCGAATTTTTCAGCTATTTTTTTTCTGTCTTTCCAAACACTAACCGATATATTTTTCAGGTTTAGTCCTTCTAACTTAGCTGCAATATTGCCTGAAGTTTCCAAAGGAACCAAAGCAGGGCGAATAGGTATGATTGTATGTCCGGCTGTTTTTGCCAAACGATACCCATCACCTGTTGAGCCTGTTGCCGGGTAAGAAGCTCCACCTGTAGCAATAATCACAGAATCAGTATAAAATATTTTTCCGTTTGATAGTTCAACACCTTTTATACTGTTGTGTTCAATCATTAAATTTTTTACACTTGAACTACATTTAATTATCACTCCTGATTTCTCAACCCAGTTCTTTAGGCAATCCACTATGTCCTGTGCTTTTTCGCTTGAAGGAAACACTCTTCCTCCTCTTTCAATTATGGTTTCTATCCCAATCGTATTAAAAAATTCTATTAAATCTTCTGAAAAAAAACGAGAAAATGCCTGTCTTAGAAAACGTCCATCAGGCCCGATATGACTTATAAATTCCGGTACTTCAGCAATATTTGTCAGGTTACAACGTCCTTTACCTGTAATTCGTAGTTTTCTTCCCGGACGTTTCATTTTTTCCAACAACAATACTTTAGCTCCTGATTCAGCAGCGATTCCGGCAGCCATAAGTCCTGCAGCACCTCCTCCAACAACTATTACATCGTACTTTTTAATTTCTGTAAATTTCAAACTTCTATAAATTTGTAATTAATTAGTTTATTAATTAATTCCTAATTCAATAATAACATTTGTTAAGATTTAGTATAAATCCTTTTTGGTCTTTTTTATTAATTTAATCTCCCCAATCATCATTCCTTTATCAACAGCTTTACACATATCATAAATTGTTAATAATGCTATGCTTACAGACGTAAGTGCCTCCATTTCAATACCGGTTTGCCCGATACATTTTGCTTCGCTTGTAATTTTAACACCATTTTCGGTAAGGTATGCTTTTACATTAATTTTTGATATTTGCAATGGATGGCATAACGGAATAAGTTCACTGTTTTTTTTCCCTCCCTGTATGCCGGCAATCTCAGCAATGGTCAAAACATCACCTTTTTTGATGTTATTCTCTTTAATCAGATTTATTGTATTACTGCTTAATTTAATAAAACCCTCGGCTTTGGCAGTACGCATTTGGTTTTTTTTATTACTGACATCAACCATTTTTGCTTTGCCAGAGTCATCTGTATGTGATAATTTTTTCATCCGCCAATATTAAAAAATTTATTAGATTGATTATAAGTACCTGATTCCGGTTTATTTTCAACAGCTAATTTTAATGCTTTTTCTATTCCCAATTTTCTAACATCATATTCAAGATCATCAAAAAGGCATGGTTTTAACTTTCCATTTGCAGTTAAACGTAAACGGTTACATTTGACGCAATTGCCTCCATCACCTCCTTCAACAACAGAAAATTCACCTGTTGATAGATTCATTTGATGAATATAACGAATCTGTAAGTCATTTTCTTTACAATATTTTGCAACTGCTTTAGCATCCTTTTCCTGCGATGAATTCCAAACTACACAATTAACTTTAATGGGTTTCAGTCCGGCATTTTTTGCCGCTTCAATACCTTTAAAAACCTTGTTAACATTCCCTCCGCGTGTTAATAATTTATATGATTCCTGATCAATTGTATCAAGGCTGACATTTATCCGTTGCAAGCCTGCTTTTTTTAAATCTTCGGCAAATTGATCCAAAAAAATACCATTAGTAGTCATTGAAAAGTCTTTTATCCCATCAATCTCCCGTATCATAGAAATAAGCTTTACAATATCTTTTCTAACCAAAGGTTCACCGCCGGTAATTCTCACCTTATCAATTCCGGAATCTACAGCTACTTTAACAATATTTACTATTTCATCGAACCTTAAAATATCTTCGTGTTTCAATAATTTTATTCCACTCTCAGGCATACAGTATTTGCATCTGAGATTACAACGGTCGGTAACGGATATTCGCAGATAGTTTATTTTACGATTAAATCTGTCTAACATCAATTAAATCTCCTTTATTTAAAATTGTTTTACCAATTGGAACACTAATTAAACCATCAGCATCGGAAAGTGCATTTATGTGAGCCGAGCCATGATATTCCAAAGGAAATACCAAGTCATTTTTTATCTTAACAGGAATAAATGATTTTCTGTCTGATTTTTTTCTTTTATAAGTTTTACCTAATGGCATTTTTATGTTCAGAGGTTTATAATCATAACCCATCATTTTATAAATAAACGGCTTAGTTAATAACTCAAAAATATTAAAAGATGACACAGGATTACCGGGCAATCCAAAAACAAATTTCTTATCACGAATACCAAATATTGTTGGTTTACCGGGCTTAACTGCCAGCTTTTGAAATAACTGCCTCACTTTTAATTTGTCTAATATTTCGGGAATAAAATCAAAATCGCCCATTGAAATACCACCTGTTAAAAGTAATACATCAGTCCCTTCTAATCCTTTTTCAATAATTTCATAACTTGCTTGTTCATCATCCCTTGTTATTCCGAAATATTTTGGGATTGCTCCCATTTTTTCTACCTGTGCAATCAATTGATAAGCATTACTATTTCTGATTTGTGATAAGCCGGGTTTATATTTTGGTTCCACTATTTCATTACCTGTTGAAATAATCCCAACACGTGCTTGTCTGAAAACCAAAGAATTAACACATCCCACAGATGCCAATACTGCAATGTGTTGTGGTTTTATCAGGGTTCCTTTTTTAAGAACAACATCACCGATTTTTATGTCTTCCGATTTATAAGCAATATTTTTATTTGTTGTTTCTTTTACAAAACGAACTTTTTTATCAGGAGTAATTTCAGTATGTTCAACCATTATAACACAATCAGCTCCTTGAGGAAGCATAGCTCCGGTCATTATCTTTGAACATAAATTTTTGGAAATGCTTTTTTGCGGTGGTTTTCCGGCAGGGATGATTTCAATTACTTCAAGTTCATTTTTTATATCTTCCAAACGGCAAGCATAACCATCCATAGCCGATTTATCGAACGGAGGCATATCTATATCCGATATTATATCTTCGGCAAGTATTCTGTTAAAAACTTTACCGATTTCAACTTTTTCGTGATTAAGCTCAAAGGCCGAATCCATAATTAGCTTATATGCTTCTTCCAGTAAAATCATGCTTTTTTAACAAGTTTTATTTCCCTTAAAGACTTTTATCCCATACGGGCCCATGCGGGCTAATGAAACGAAGTGAATCCGTATGGACTTCGTGTCGTTTGCTTCGCTTCACTTTTTACTTTCGACCAACG
>JAUWKH010000055.1 GCA_030614305.1 Bacteroidota bacterium | reverse complement strand
TAAAGAGCATAATAATCTTTACATAAGAAGGGGCTGAACTGAATCCCTGCTTTAAACCCTAAAAGTAAATCATGTTTTATTGAATAGCTATAATTAATAAGAATCGGGATTTTTAAAAACGAATATCTGTGTCTTTCAAAAATTATGTCATTTTCTGAAATATAATCATAATTTATTGAATAATTTTTTGAGCTTATTAACAATCCCAATGAACCGCCAAAACGATTTTTCATTTTATATTTATAAATGGAAAAACCTAAACCAGCCTGGAAGTTGTAATCATTTACAATATTTCTTGCTTTTGAATCATTAAAGTAAAAAAATAATATTGGAGAAAAATTAATTTGGGTTGCAAGCCTATGTCTTTGATTTGTTGAGTTTGTATTCTGAGCAAGCATGTTGGCTGATATCACTAACATAATTAATACTAGTAAAAAAAATTCCCGTTTCATAAATTTATAATAGTTTTTATTTGTGGTTTTCTCCCTTCTCTTTCAGACTTTCCATCTCCTTTTTTAGTTCAATCACATACAAAGTAAGTTCCTTAATCTTCTTAAGCAGTAAGGCATTCATTTCACCCAAGTTGATACCGTTTTCTTTTACTTCTTTTTCGGAAGGTATGCCCGGTAAATGTTTGTTTTTTTCAATATATTGCTCAAGTTCCTTTAATGATTGTAATTTATAACCCTTATCAAATACAATATCAGACCAATTTGTTTGTAATTTAACAATTTGTAAGCATTAATATTCAATTGTTTTTGTAATTTTTGCTTTGTTAGCTGCCCTGAACAAATTGTAAATGGACTTGCAAATTAGAGGCGATCATCATTAGTTTTATTTTTTAAAAAAATACCTATTTTCAGATTAATACTCTGTCTTTTTATTGGGAATTCCTTAATTCCGTCAGGTGTTTCAACCGTTTTGTATAACCAGGAATTGATGTCTTGCCTGTAAGATAACTCTGTAAAAAAGTTGATTCGTTTTACCTGAAATTTTTGACCTATCCCAATCTGAAAAAAAGTTCCGAGCTGATTATTGCTGCTGTTTTTCAGCGTAAATGATTCATTTGCTATTTCTGTAATAATCGGCTCTTTTTGATGTAAAAAATTAACTGCATTTTCCACCTTGCGATGTGCTGAAAATAACCAGTTTATTCCAAAACCACCGGTAAAGTATGTGTAGTTTATTTTATTTGTTTTTAGTTTAAAATATAATGGAATGCCAATATTATGAGTTGAGACTGTGTTTCCAATGCTAACAGTTCTGTCGTGAGGATGAAAACAATAACAAGGTGTATTAAATTTTGCGTTTATATTTAAATATTGTATCGAAGTACCAAGTATTATGGTTTTGGGGAAATTATACTCCAAGATATATCCACCAAAAGTACCAATATTCCAACATTTAGAGGGCAAAATGCTACTGGGTGCATGTATCTCTGAATCCTTCGAAGTATAGAAGGAAAAATTTGGGCCAGCAAATACTGATGTATTAAAATTCTGTGCGATTATTGAAATATTTAATATACAAAACGAAAGAATAATAAATATTTGTTTCATTTGATGGTTATTTTAAAAATTAATCAATTAAAATAGGATGAACCCAGTTTAAAAATTTAAAATACAAACATACTAAATAATTTGTGAAAAGAGTCAAGTGATTGGTTATAAATTTTCAATAATGATTTATCGAATTTTATTATAAGGATTTTTTCATTTTTATTAACAATTTTATAATAAACACAATAAAAAAATTACTTTTGAGAAAAAATTATTTTATGCCTGAATACGATAATTTGAAAAAGATAGCTTCGCAAGTCCGGAGGGATATTATAAGAATGGTAAATGGTGCAAGTTCGGGACATCCGGGTGGCTCATTAGGGTGTGCTGATTTTCTTGTTGTTCTTTATTTTGAAATACTAAAACATAATCCCCAAAATTTTAACATAGATGGAGTTGACGAGGATATTTTTATTCTTTCCAATGGTCATATCTCGCCTGCATTTTATAGTGTTTTAGCAAGATCGGGGTATTTTGATATTTCGGAATTAGGTTCATTAAGAAAAATAAATTCACGTTTGCAGGGTCATCCTTCAATACACGAACATTTGCCAGGAATCAGAATAGCTTCCGGTTCATTGGGACAGGGGCTTTCAGTTGCAATAGGAGCTGCATTATCTAAAAAATTAAATAATGATAAAAACCTGGTTTATTGCCTGATGGGAGATGGTGAATTAGATGAAGGACAAGTTTGGGAAGCAGCAATGTATGCTGCTGCAAATAAGGTTGATAATTTAATTGCCACAGTGGATTATAACCGAAAACAAATTGACGGACCAACTGATGAGGTTTTATTTTTAGGTGATCTGAAAGCTAAATGGGAGGCATTTGATTGGATGGTTTTGGAAATGGACGGGCATAATATTCCTGAAATAATTGATACTTTAAATTTTGCAAAAGAAAATACAGGTTTTAAAAAACCAATAGTAATAATTATGAAAACCGAAATGGGCTATGGTGTTGACTTTATGATGGGAACCCATAAATGGCATGGTGTAGCTCCTGATGATGAGCAAACAAAAATTGCATTAGAACAATTAGAGGAAACTATTGGGGATTATTAATAAATGAGTGTAGTATAAAAATATTAATATCTTTGTAGTAGATACTGTATAGAAATTTTTAACGAAATAAATTCCAAGCACCAAATAACAAAATACAAATAAATTACAATGATCCAAAAATCAAAACTTGTCCGTCTGGATTCAAAAAATATTTATGATTTAGAAGAGAAAAGTCAAAATAATTGTTTTGGTTATTGTAATTTTAATAATTGAGATTTATTTGTTATTTGGTGCTTGTGTTTTGGAATTTAAGTATTAATAATTTTTGATACCTGAATAGTTAAAATAAATTTATTACATTTTGAAATCATATTGAAAAAAAACTCAATAAAATATAGTTTAATCGGGCTGTTTTTATTATTAGCTGTTTTTTCTTTTTCGCAAGATATAAATGATAAAAAGTCTAAACCTCTTACAAGAATATTATTTGTTTTTGATGGTTCCCAAAGTATGTATGGCATCTGGCAAAGTGATATAAAAATAAATATTGCCCGTAAACTTCTTTCAAATTTGTTGGATAGCTTAAGTAAAGTTGATAATCTTGAACTTGCCTTAAGAGTATATGGACATCAGCATATTTATCCGCCGCAGGTTTGTAACGATACAAAACTTGAGGTGCCGTTCGGGAAAAATAACTCAAGCCAGATTAAATACAGGTTAAGCTTAATTACTCCAAAAGGTACAACACCGATTGCTTATGCATTACAACAGGCAGGTAATGATTTTACACCCTGTGATAACTGCAGAAATATTATTGTATTGATAACTGACGGAATTGAAGAATGTGGTGGTGATCCATGTGCTGTTTCCGAGGAATTACAAAAGAATGGACTTATATTAAAACCATTTATTATTGGTATTGGCAGGGACTTTAGTGATGTTTTCGACTGTGTTGGAAATTATTTTGACGCATCAAGCGAAAAACAATTTAGTAAATCTTTGGATATTATAATTAATAAGGCACTTAATTCAACTACATCCCAGGTTAACCTTCTTGATGAGCAAGGGAAACCAACAGAAACAAATGTTAATATGACTTTTTATGATAATTTCTCAGGTATTATCAAATATAATTTTATTCATACATTAAATAATAAAGGTCTTCCTGATACTCTGACAATTGATCCATTACTGACTTATGATGTTGTGGTTCATACAATTCCGCCGGTTAAAGCTGATAGTATTAAACTTACAAGTGGAAAACATACGATAATTCCTGTAAATGCTCCTCAGGGTTACCTGAATCTGAAAATAGGCAGTCATTCAAATATTGTGAAGGATTTACAATGTATTGTAAGAAAAGCCGGAGAATTTGAAACAATTAATGTTCAAAGCTTTGGACATAAAGAAAAGTATCTGACAGGACTTTATGATATTGAAGTTTTATGTTTGCCAAGAATATATATTGACAGTATAACTATAAAGCAAAGTCACACAACTACAATTGAAATCCCGATGCCGGGAATTGCTGTAATAAAAAAAACAACCTTTGGTTATGGAAGTATTTATCTTGAAAATAATAACAAACTTGAATGGATTTATAATTTCAGGGATAATAACCCATATCAGGAAACATTGATTTTACAACCGGGAATATACAGAGTGGTTTTTAGATCAAGATATTCCGATAAATCGTTTTTTACTATTGAAAAATCATTCAGCATTCAATCAGGACAATCAATTAACGTTAAACTATTTTAATAATTGAAAACAGATTTTGATATAATAATGAAAAGATACACCTATACTGATCTGAAAGATACCAGATCGGGTTTTGGTGAGGCCTTGCTTGAATTAGGCGAAAAAAATTCAAATATTGTTGCTCTTTGTGCTGATTTAACCGGCTCTCTTAAAATGAATTATTTTGCTGAGAGATTTCCGGAAAGATTTTTCCAGGTGGGAATTGCCGAAGCAAATATGATGGGCATAGCAGCAGGTTTAACAATCGGAGGGAAAATTCCTTTTACAGGAACTTTTGCAAATTTTTCAACTGCCAGGGTTTATGACCAGATTCGTCAGTCAATTGCTTATTCCAATAAGAATGTGAAAATTTGTGCTTCGCATTCAGGACTTACTTTAGGTGAAGATGGAGCTACTCACCAATCATTGGAAGATATTGGCCTGATGAAGATGTTGCCTAATATGACTGTGATAAATACCTGTGATTTTAACCAAACAAAAGCTGCAACCTTTGCAATTGTAGATTATACAGGACCGGTTTACCTCAGGTTTGGTCGTCCTAAAGTTCCGAATTTTACACATCCTGACCAAAAATTTGAAATCGGAAAAGGTGTTATATTAACACAAGGAGAGGATGTTACAATTTTTGCAACAGGTCATTTGGTTTGGAAAGCTTTGGAAGCCGGAAAAATTTTAGCTGAAAAAGGTATCCGTGCGGAAATCATTAATATTCACACTATAAAACCTTTAGACGATATAACTATTTTAAAATCCGTTGCTAAAACAAAATGCGTTGTTACTGCCGAAGAACACCAGATGAATGGTGGGCTGGGTGATAGTATTGCTCAGTTGTTAGTTAGAAAATTTCCAGTTCCTGTGGAAATGATAGCTGTAAATGATGAGTTTGGTGAAAGTGGCAAACCAGAAGAACTTTTAGTAAAATTCGGATTAGATACACCAAACATTGTTGAAGCCGTTAAAAAAGTGCTGTCAAGAAAATAATAAGCTTGAATTAAGAAACCCTTTCCTGAATTTTTATACTTTATAATTAAAATATTGTCTTTTTCAATGCGAATATTTTTAATCGGATATATGTGTAGCGGTAAATCCACGGTTGGAAAACGTTTGGCAAAACGATTGAATTATGACTTTATTGATTTGGATGATTTTTTTGAAGAAAATTACCACATTAGTATTGAAGATTTTTTTGAAAAATATGATGAAGAAGCCTATCGAAAACTGGAAAATAAATTATTGAATGATCTGCTGAAATTTGATAATGTTGTGATATCAACAGGTGGCGGTACACCTTGTTTTTATGATAATATGGAAATTATTAAAAATAATGGTGTTTCCATTTATCTTAAAATGCATGAAAAATCCCTGGAAACACGTATATTAAATTCAAAAAAAACACGCCCTGTTTTAAAACATGTCAGGAAAGAAAATCTTAATGAATTTATAATAAAACAAATAAAAGAAAGGGAAGAATATTATCTGAAAGCTACATATATTATTAAGGGTGAGTCTGTTGATTATGATGAAATTGAAGGGATGTTAGCAGAAGGAAAAGATAAGTGGCAGTGATAGTGGCAGTATTGTTATAGAACTAAGTTTTAGTATAGGTCTATGAAATCTCGTTCTAACAATTTAAGATTTTAGAATTCAGATTTAAGATTCAAAATAATATTGATTATCAGCGGATTAAAAAAATCTAAAATCTAAAATCATAAATCTAAAATGTTATCAACATAATTGACTTTATGGACGAACTAATTATTCCTTTTTTTAAGTAACACTACATTTTCAATATGTTGGGTATGAGGGAACATATCCACAGGCTGGATTTTTTCTACAAAATAGTTATTGTCCATTAAAGCAATATCACGTGCCTGTGTAGCCGGATTGCAACTTATATACACAATTTTTTCGGGAGAGATATTTATAAGCTGTTTTATAACTTTCTCATGCATACCTGTTCTGGGAGGGTCCGTAATTATAATATCGGGCATGCCATTTGAAACTATGAAATTTTCGTTCAGGATTTTTACAATATCACCTGAAAAAAATTCAGTGTTGTAAATTTTATTGTTTTTAGAATTTTCTTTAGCATCATCAATAGCTGATTGTATGTATTCAATCCCGACAACCTTTTTAACCGAACCTGCAATAAAATTTGCAATTGTACCTGTGCCTGTGTAAAGATCATAAACGATTTCATTAGCTTTTAAGCCGGCAAAATTCCCTGCAATCTTATAAAGCTCATAAGCTTGTTCCGGATTGGTTTGATAAAATGATATAGGTCCGATTTTAAACTTAAGCCTAATATCTTTATTCCGAAAAGCAGGCATTGATTCAATAATGTATGGTTTTCCTTTAAACAGATAAGCAGGCAGGTCGGAGATATTATCATTTTTTTTATCATTAATTATATACATTAAGGATGTTATTTCAGGGAATTTTAAAATAATGAAATTAAGAAGCTTTTCAATTTCTGTTTTATTTTCATAATTAAAAACAAAAATAATCATTAAATCTCCATAAGTAGTATTACGAATAATAAGGTTACGTAAAAATCCCGACCATTTTTTAACTTCATAAAAGCTCAATTTATTTTCCAAAGCATATTGTTTAACTGCTAATCTTATTGAATTTGACGGTTCTTTTTGAAGATAACAATTGTTCAGGTCAATTATTCTGTCAAACATACCCGGCATGTGAAAGCCCAAACCATTCATATTGCGGTCTTTAAATTTTATCTCTTTTGAGAACTCGGTTAGCCATTTTCTATTTGAGAAAGTAAATTCCAGTTTATTGCGATAATAAAATATGTTTTTTGAGGGAATGATCGGAAGAATTTCAGGGATTTTAAATTTACCGATTCTTGTTAAATTATCTTCTACCTGTTTTTGTTTGTAGAACAATTGGTCGTTGTAATTCAGATTTTGCCATTTACAACCACCGCACAAACCGAAATGTTCGCATTTTGGAGTGATCCTTTTATCAGAATATTTATAAAATTTTACAGCCTTACCTTCGTAAAATGATTTTTTTCTTCGAATTACTTTAATGTCAACAATATCCCCGGGAACCACAAATGGAACAAAAATTACTTTATTTTTGATTCGTGCAACCGCCTTTCCTTCCGAGCCGGCATCAGTAATTTCAACTTCTTCAAATATTGGTAAAACATTCTTTTTTTTTGTCATATTATAGTTTCTTAAAAAGACTTTTTATTAACATACGATTGTGAACAAGAAAATTATTATTATTTGATTTTACATTAAAATTAATGTATATTTGTATGTTTATAAATAAGCAAAATAAGTAATTATTTTTAACAATTTAAAATTTTATAAAATGAAAGAAAAAACAGGTACAGAATATTTTAATGAAAACCAAATAAAAGCAGCAAGATTTGCCAAAGCATTAGGGCATCCTGTGAGGATTTACATAATTGAATTACTCTTAAAACAAACTTGCTGTTATAGTGGTGATATGGCTGAAGTATTACCGATAGCTAAATCAACTCTTTCGCAACATCTTAAAGAATTGAAAAGCGCAGGCTTAATTCAAGGTGAGATTGAACCGCCAAAAATAAAATATTGCCTTAATACTGAAAATTGGAAATTAGCTCAAAATCTTTTTAAAAAATTCTTGCATATATAAAATTTTTCATATCTTTGTACGTTGTTTTACGAACTACGAATTATAATTAAAATTTATAAAATGGAAATAAAAATTCTCGGAACCGGCTGTCCGAAGTGCAAAGCACTTGAAAAAGCTACAATTAATGCATTAGCAGAATTAGATATTGCTGCAAACGTATCTAAAGTAGAAGATATTATGCAAATTATGAATTTCGG
The DNA here is from genome assembly GCA_030614305.1 of Bacteroidota bacterium. Taxonomy (GTDB): domain Bacteria; phylum Bacteroidota; class Bacteroidia; order Bacteroidales; family JADFUO01; genus JADFUO01. The sequence continues at coordinate 801 of JAUWKH010000055.1, read as the reverse complement.
CGTAGTTTCAACACCTGCACTCGTAATTGACGGAAAGGTAGTAGTAAAAGGGCGTGTCCCGTCTGTAAAAGAAATTAAAAAATTATTAACCGTTTAAATTTTAGTACTTATGAAAAATTTTGCAAATGTATTATTCGTTTTGATTTTTGCTTTAAATATTACAGCATGTAACAACTATCAAAGCAATGATAATTTGGCTTCAAATTATAATACGCCAAAAGTTGAAAAAATTGAAGTTTACTATTTTCATTACACACGCAGGTGTGCTACTTGCCGTGAAGTAGAAAATGTTACTAAATCAATTCTTGAAGAGTTACATCCTGAAGATATGAAAACCGGTGCAATAGCATTTATTTCCATAAATCTTGAAGAAGATGACAATAAATCTCTTGCAGAAAAATACCAAGTGTCAGGACAAACTCTTTTGTTTGTTTCCGGTTCGGAAACAGTTAATTTGACAAATAAAAGTTTTATGTATGCCCGTTCAAATCCTGATAAATTAAAAGAAGAGATTAAAAAAACAGTTGATGATTTATTAACTCAATAAAATTATGGAGTTTCTTCAAAATTGGTTTGACAGTACTCAATTACCTTTTTTATCAGCACTGATATTAGGCTTAATGACTGCAGTCAGCCCTTGCCCTTTGGCTACAAATATTACTGCAATTGCTTATATAAGTAAAGATATTGATAATAAACGTAAAGTTTTTTTTAACGGACTTACTTATACTCTTGGCAGAGCCGTAACTTATACCGGCATTGGTCTTATATTTTATTTTGGAGCAAGTCAGTTTCAGGTTT
>JAUWKH010000014.1 GCA_030614305.1 Bacteroidota bacterium | reverse complement strand
CTTTCAATCAAACAAAATAAGGTTACTAACCTAAGAGAAGGTTAGCAACCTTACAATCCAATCACTTTAAACTCCGTCCTGCGATTGTTAGCTCTGCCTTCTTCGGTTTCGTTAGTATCGTTTGGAAACAAAAAGCCATAACCCTTATAAGTCAAGCTGTTTTTTTTAATACCATTTAATATTAAATAATCATAAACTGCTTTTGCCCGGTTTTGCGAAAGCTCAAGGTTGTATTCTTCTCCGCCAATATTATCTGTATGTCCACTTATCTCAATTTGTATATCAGGATTATTATTCAAAAAACCAATCAGTTTTTCTAATTCAATTTCAGATTCTTTTTTCAAATTATATTTATCAGTTTCAAAGAAGATGTTCTTTAGAATTACATTTTCTCCAACTCTGACGGGCTTTAAAGCAATATCTTTTAAATATGGATGTATATCAGAATACATACCGGTCAGTGCAAAATTTTCAGAATAAAATAAATATCCATCTTTTGATACATTCAAAGCATAGTCTCTATTTACAGGTAAAACAACTAAAAATTCACCGTTCAATGAATCGGAATATGACTTAACATTTACAAGCCCTGTATTAAGGTCAATTAATTCAAAGCAGGCTTTTAATTTATTTTTTGATTCGCTGTCAAAAACATTTCCCTTCATATAAGTTACCGGCTGCGGGCGTGCTTCTTTATATAAATCAAAACAATAAATGTCAAATTTTCCCTTGCCTCCGAATTTATCTGATGAAATATATGCTTTTTCACCCTTTGCATTTACAATAATATTTATTTCATCAGCAAAAGTATTGATAGGATATCCAAGGTTAACGGGTTCAGGCCAGTTTCCATTTTTTACTTTTTTTGTATAAAACAAATCAGCTCCTCCCATACCAACATGCCCTTCTGAAGAAAAATACAAAGTTTGGTCATCAGGATGAATAAAGGGAGACATTTCGGCTTTGGTTGTATTTACAGGAGTGCCAAGATTTTCGGGCTTGCTCCATGTTCCGTTAGACAGTAAAACAGTTTTCCAAATATCAGAACTACCCTTTCCTCCGTTTCGTTTGCTTGCAAAATAAAGCGTTTTTCCATCTGATGAAAATGATGGTTGAGATTCCCATTTATTTGAATTTACAACAGGTCCCAAATTTTTAGGTTTACTCCAATTATCACCTGTTTTTTTTGAATAATACAAGTCGCAGCTCCCAAAACCATCAGGACGATAACATGAAGTAAAAAACAAATATTTACTATCAGGTGATATACATAAAGCTCCAATATTTCCTTTAATATTTGCTGAACTAATTAGCTCGTAAGCATTATTCCATGTTTCATTAATTTTATCAGAAACAAAAAATCTTTCCGAATATTTTTTCTGCGATTCAGTCTCTTCATTAAATTGTAATTGTTTTTTTGTAAAAATCAGTTGTTGTCCATCAGAAGTGATTGCATTAATATATTCATCATCAGCAGTATTAATACTATCACCAAGATTAACGGGATTAAAAGGAACAGGATTTTCAACTGCATTCACTGCAAATTCAGCTCTGACAAGCATATCCGCAGCATTTTGCTTTTGCTGAATTTTTAGATTTTCATAACTTAAATATTTTTTAAAGTTTTTCAGCGCCATTGAATATTTAGCTGTTGAGAATTCTAATTTACCTGCAATGTAAAGGATATCAGGGAAAAAATCAGGATCAATTCGTATGGCTTTTTCGTAAGATAGAATTGATTGTTCCGTTCTTTTCGTATCATAATAAATATCACCAAGCAAAAGCCATGCTTCTACAAAATTCGTATCGGATCTTATAGCTTTATTAAGAAATTTTTCAGCATTTGAATAATCGCGTGAAATATAAAACGATTTTGCTTTTTTATAGAATTTTGTTGCTTTTGCCGAAATTACAGGCTTTTCTACGCCGGTTTGTTGTGCAAAAACATTACATTGAAAGATGGTTATAAAAAATATTATAAAATATAGTTTCATAATATGATCAATTCAAAAATCAAACTGAAAAATTAAAACCAATTACAGTTGGAAATAATTAAATTACTATTTAAACAGTTATTATTTGTCATTCTCTTTGCTGTCATTCAATTGTCATTCGCTTCGCTGTCATTTAGTTGTAAATTAGCTTTTAGCAACTATTGAATGACTACTGAATGACTATTGAATGACTGTATAATATATAAACAACAAATTCTCAATATCTACAATCCCAAGTACTAAAAGAAATATTTTCCCCTAAGTAACTATGGAATCCCCATATACTTATGACTTTGCAAAGATATTCTCCATTTCGGATTGTTCTTCACATAATCAATTATTTCGGGTAAAATCTTCTGTCTTGCACTCCATTCGGGTTGCAACAAAAGGTAACAATTTTTATTTATCATTTCTGCATTATTTTCAGCCCATTTAAAATCATTTTTATCCTGAATAATAACTTTTAACTCATTTGCTTTTGAATAAATTTCTTTTAACGGCGGAAATTGTTGTTTGGGCGAAAGGCATATCCAGTCCCATATCCCTGTCAATTTATGTGAGCCGGAAGTTTCAACAAAAGTTTTAATACTTTTTTTTTTCAGTTCTTTTGTAAAATAATCAAGATTATACAAAGAAGGTTCACCACCTGTAACAACAACTGCTTTAGCAGGATAACATACTGCTCTTTCAATTATTTCATCAGCCCGTATTGGTGGAAAATCTTTTGCATTCCACGACAATTTAACATCACACCAGTTGCATCCCACATCACACCCGCCAATCCTGATAAAATAAGCAGGTTTTCCAGCATGAAAACCCTCACCCTGAATTGTATAAAATTCTTCCATCAAAGGTAATAGTTTTCCGTTTTTAAGATCGGTGATATTATTTTTCTGCATTAATTGATAATTATTTTCTTTACCGAATAAAATTTTCCTGAATATAATTTTACAAAATGCATACCCGGCTTAAACTTCCATGTATTGAATTTTATATATGTTTTGCCTTTTTTAGATTTAAAAGTATAATCTTTGATAAATAATTTTCGTCCGATGCTGTCATAAATTTCAATTGAATATTTATCAACCGGAAGGTTAGTAATTTCAATTTTAAACTTCTTCCCTTTCACGGGATTTGGAATAATTTCAAAATCAATAGTTTCAGCTAATACGGGTTCAATTCCTATATGAGGCAGGTTTGTCCAGATACCTGTGTTAAACTTATATATTCGCTGATTGAAAGTTTGTGTTTTTTCTGCAGAAATAAAAACATCTTTATTATTAGCGTAAGCTATACCTTCGGTTTGAGAGCTAATAATATACGGAAAATCTATTCTTCTTTTATTACCCGAAATAAAATTAATATTATTGTAATCAAATAATAACCAAATAAATGGAATCCAAACCTGATTTTTATATCCGGAAAGTGTTATTTCATTTTTTATTAAATTTATATCAGCACCTGTAATCAAACCCTCCACATTAAAAGAATCGCGTAATTCAGCTATAATACTTCCTGGGGTTTTTGGCAAGGCATATAATTTTGTTTTGCTGTTCGCCCAATTTTTTGAAAACAGATAAATACTGTCAGCAGTGCAAATCATTGCTTCACAATCAAAATTATTATTTTGAAAAGCAGGTATAAAATCATGTTGGTCGCTATATTCAAATTCAATTATTTCAGAATTTATATTTACATTTCCTGATGATGGAATATCTTCTTTATTAATTCTGTATATCTTCAAATCCTGTCTGTTACCGGAATTATTTCCAAAGTCTCCGATATAAATATAGTTTTCGTCCTGCGATAAATCTTCCCAGTCAATATTCTCAGCATTATTTACTGAAATTGTCTGAACTATTTGTCCTGATACAGTATCAATTTTATATATTTCCGGTTCACCGCCACTATCATTATGCGACCACAAACCACCGGAATAAAATATTAATCCTGATGTTTCATCAAGTTGTGAGGGAAGATTTAAAAAAACCACCGGATTATAAAAGGTCGGGTCATAAGTGCATGAGCCATTATTTTGTGTAGCTCCGGGATTAAAATTATTTGCATTAGGGTCAGTGCAGCCATAAGTCTGTGCATAAAGCTCAGAAAATGTAAAAAATAAAATCAGGCTGAAGAAAAATAATCTTATGGTCATTTTTTTTATTCTATATTATTAATACTAAATGTATATCAGCTAATGATTCAATAAATTTTATCTCAACAATCTAAAACCGTTTTTAAAATTTTAATCCTTGATTCGCATTTATACCTATAACAATTAACATTCTCTATCAATATACTACTTATAAACTTCCTTCTTAGCTGCTATCAAAGTATTTCTCAGAAGTGAAACAATTGTCATTGGTCCAACCCCACCGGGAACAGGAGTTATATAACTGCATCTTTTTGAAACCTCATCAAATTTAACATCTCCTTTTAGTTTAAATCCCGACTTGGTTTTGGTAGATTTTACTCTGTGAATTCCAACATCAATCACTACAGCATCTTTTTTTACCATATCAGCAGTAACAAAGCCGGGACTACCGATTGCTGCAATTAAAATATCAGCACTCCTGCATATTTTATCAAGATTTTTAGTTTTGCTGTGGCAAACCGTAACTGTACAATTTCCCGGATAAGCTTTACGCGACATTAAAATACTTATCGGCGTTCCCACAATATTGCTTCTGCCCAAAACCACACAATTTTTCCCGGCTGTTTCAATGTTATACCGTTCAAAAAGCTGAAGAATACCATAAGGTGTAGCCGGTAAATAAGTAGGCAGGTTTAACACCATTTTCCCAACATTAAGCGGATGGAATCCATCTACATCTTTTGAAGGATCAATACTTTCAATAATTTTATTAACATTGATATGGTCAGGTAAAGGAAGCTGAACTATCAAACCGTTTATTTCATCATCTTTATTAATAAAATCAACTACTTTTAGTAATTCTTTTTCACTGATATCATTAGGAAATTTACACAAAGAAGAAATAAACCCAACTTCTTTGCAAGACTTTTCCTTTCCGGAAACATAAGTTTGACTTGCAGGGTCATCGCCAATTAGAATAGCCGCCAGATGAGGGGCTTCCTTTCCGCTATCAATCATTTCTGCAACTTCTTTGGCTATTTCCGATTTTATTTCAGCAGCAGTTGCTTTTCCGTCAATTATTTTCATAAAAATATATGTTAAGGTATTTGTGTTTTTATATTAGTTTGGCGTTTGGCGTTTGGCGTTTGATGTTTGATGACGTTTTTTAAAATTGTAAATTATTCCTAAATTGATTGATATAGAACGATTGTAAACATTCTGAAAATTGTCGGGTGTGAATATTGATCTATCATAAGAACCAGCTTTATATTCAGTAATATCGGCAGAATTGCATAAACCTATATTGTATCTCGTTTCAAAAAGAAATTTTACGCGATCACATAGAAGAATTTTTATTACAACTCCCACAATCGCTCCCATTTCATTTTTCTTAAATTCATCCTTTGCATCATGGCTATAATCATATCTTCTAAATTCAGGAGATGCTGTAGATGTTACAATCGTTTGGTTATCTGCTGAAGCTAAGAGACTTAAATAAAATCCCAAATATCCATAATATTTTACGGATTTACCAAATTCAAAATTAGCCAACAGAGGTATAGTAAAATATTTTAATTCATATTTACCATAATATCCGCCACCACACCAAACACTATTAAATTTTACCCCCTTCTCCTCAATATTTATTTCTGTTTGTAAAGAAAGATAACCGCTTATTTTATAATTTAAAATCAAACCGAAATTTTCTCCCTGTAATTTACTGATCTCAATATTTTCAGTATTACCATTAATAGTAGACCAATTCATCCCATCTTTAATACCGATTGAAAAGTTCTGCGCAAATAATGAATTGCACAAGATTAATAACAATATAATAAAGAAAAAGCTGATTTTTTTCATCTTGTAAATAATCTTTTTTTCAACCATCCTAAAAATTAACATCAAATATCAAACTTCAAACATCAAACGCCTGCCCCATAAGGAAGTATGACTGTATCGGGGTCAAACGTCAAACCTCAAACTTTAACTATCTATGCATCATTCCCTGCTTATTCTTCATATTTTTCATCATGCCCATTGCTTTTTTCATTCCGCCTCCGGTCATCATTTTCATCATTTTACTTGTATCGGTAAATTGCTTTATCAGGCGATTCACTTCCTGAATATCAGTTCCGCTTCCTCTTGCAATTCTTTTACGGCGGCTACCATTAAGTAATTTCGGATATTCGCGTTCTTCGGAGGTCATTGACGAAATTATTGCTTCAATACCTTTAAAGGCATCATCATCAATTTCAGTATCTTTAATTGCTTTACCCATACCGGGAATCATTCCTGCAAGGTCTTTAACATTGCCCATTTTTTTGATTTGTTTTATCTGTGAAAGGAAATCATTAAAATCAAATTGGTTTTTAGCAATTTTTTTCTGTAATTTTCTGGCTTCTTCTTCATCATACTGTTCCTGGGCTTTTTCAACAAGTGAAACAACATCGCCCATACCAAGTATTCTGTCAGACATACGGTCGGGATGGAAAACATCAATTGCTTCTATTTTTTCACCAATACCAACAAATTTAATTGGTTTATTAACTACCGAGCGTATTGTTAAAGCAGCACCACCACGGGTGTCACCATCTAATTTTGTTAAAATCACACCTTCATAATCAAGGCGATCATTGAATGCTTTTGCAGTATTAACAGCATCCTGACCGGTCATGGAATCCACAACAAATAATGTTTCCTGAGGATTAATTGTTTTTTTGATTGATGATATCTCATCCATCATTTCATCATCAATAGCCAACCGACCGGCGGTATCAACAATTACAACATTATAGCCGTTATCTTTTGCATAATTAATTGACCTTTTGGCAATTTTGACAGGTTGCTTATTATCTTCTTCAGTATAACTTCAACATTTATCTGCTCACCCAAAACCTGTAATTGCTTTATAGCAGCAGGACGATAAACGTCACCTGCAACCAACAAAGGATTCTTACCACGTTTAGTTTTAAGATAATTTGCAAGCTTAGCTGCAAAAGTTGTTTTACCCGAACCTTGCAAACCAGCAATTAAAATTATAGCTGGTTTTCCTTTGTCGTTTAAATCGGTTTTTTCACCACCCATCAATTCAGCAAGGTCATCACGAACTATTTTAACCATTAACTGTCCGGGAGAAACGGCAGTTAAAACATTTTGCCCGAGTGCTTTTTGTTTAACCTGCTCTGTAAATTGTTTGGCAATTTTATAACTAACGTCAGCATCCAATAATGCTTTTCTAACTTCTTTTAAAGTTTCGGCTACATTTATTTCAGTAATGTGCCCCTGCCCTTTTAGTATTTTAAACGATTTCTCTAATTTTTCACTTAAACTTTCGAACATATCTTGTTTATATTAATTTTTCGGTGCAAAATTACAAATATTTTATTACATCCTGTCCGGCACATCTATTCCAAGAAGTTCCATTGAGGTTTTTATTACCCTTCCTGTAAATTCAGACAATGCTAATCTGAATATTATAATATCTTTATTTTCTTCTTTCAGTATTGGAATTTCCTGGTAAAACTGATTGTATTCCTTAACGAGTTCATAAATATAATTAGCAATTAAAGCAGGGCTTAAATTATCAGCTGCCTGTTTTATAATTCCAGGAAAATCATAAAGCAGTTTCAGTATATCCTTTTCCTTTTGAAGAATTTTTACATTCCTTATCTGTCCTGTATGAAAAGATTTATAGTTACTATTTTCAGCTTTTCTCAACAATGATTGAATTCTCGCATAAGTATATTGAATAAACGGACCTGTTTTACCTGCAAAATCAATAGATTCCACAGGATCGAACAACATATTCTTTTTCGGATCAACTTTCAGAATAAAATATTTTAATGCTCCAATGCCAATGGTTTCAAACAATTTATTTGCTTCTTCTGTTGTAAAACCTTCAATTTTCCCAAGGTCTTCAGTTGTTTTTTTTGCAGTATCAAACATTTCAACCATAAGTTCGTCAGCATCAACAATTGTTCCTTCACGTGATTTCATTTTGCCGTGTGGCAATTCAACCATGCCATAAGAAAGATGAATAATATTATCAGCCCAGTTATTTCCTAATTTTTTAAGTATGATCTTTAAAACAGTAAAATGATAATTTTGTTCATTACCAACAACATATATCAGTTTTTCAGGGTGATACTCATCATATCTTAATTTTGCCGTACCAATATCCTGGGTCATATAAACCGAAGTTCCGTCTGACCTGATCAGCAATTTTTTATCAAGTCCTTCTCTAATTAAATCCGCCCAAACAGAGCCATCATCTTTCCTGAATAATATACCTTTCTGCAAACCTTGTTCAACCAAAGCTTTTCCTAACAAATACGTTTTAGATTCATAATATATCTTATCAAAATCAATGCCCAATCTTTTGTATGTTTTATCAAAACCCTCGTAAACCCAGTTATTCATTAATTGCCATAAATTGCGAACATCATCCTGCCGGGCTTCCCATTTTTTTAGCAAATCTTGTGCTTCAATAATAAGCGGTGATTTTTTTGCAGCCTCTTCCTCTGAATAGCCTTCATTCATCAACCTGCTAATTTCTTTTTGATTTTCCTGTTCAAACTTCACATAATAATCTCCAACAAGTTTATCTCCTTTTTTTCCTGAAGATTCAGGTGTATCACCCGTGCCCCACTTTTCCCATGCAAGCATCGATTTGGAAATATGTATCCCTCTATCGTTAACCAAGTTTACTTTAACAACTTTTTTCCCGCTTGCTTTTAATATTTCTGCAACCGAATTTCCGATAAGATTATTTCTGATATGCCCTAAATGTAAAGGTTTGTTAGTGTTAGGTGAAGAAAATTCAACTACAACAGGATGTGTCTCAGTAGTTTCCAAAAATCCATATTTTATATTTTTACAATTATTATTGAAAAAATCAAGCCAATAATTTTCAGAAATATTGAGATTCAAAAAACCTTTGATAACATTGAAATTATCAATCTCTATAAGATTTGATTGGAGGTAATCACCAATTTCTTCGGCTGTTTGTTCAGGTGATTTTTTTGAAAATCTAAGTAAAGGAAAAACAACTAAAGTAAGATCACCTTTAAATTCTTTTTTTGTTTTTTGAACCTGAACAAGATTTTTTTTAATTTGTTGTCTATATAATATATGTATTGCCGTGACAATATTTTTAATAATAATTTCTTCTATCATTTAATTTTTTATTAACACAATAAAAATTTTTTTAACTAAATACTAATTTTAAAACTATAAATTATACATTTGCAAAAATAATATTAAATAAATATTTTAAGTCATTTATCAAGTAATTAAATTAATAACATAAATATTTCAGAATGAAAAAGAATATAATTATAATTGGAGCTGCGGGAAGAGATTTCCATAATTTCAACACTTACTGCAGAGGAAATGAAGATTATAATGTAGTAGCATTTACAGCTGCTCAAATACCCGATATTTACGGAAGGAAATACCCTGCTGAATTAGCAGGAGACTTATATCCTGACGGCATCCCTATTTATGCAGAAGAAGACCTTGTAAATTTAATTAAAGATTTGAAAGTTGATGATTGTATTTTTTCATATAGCGATATTCCATACAATAAAGTTATGAGTATTAGCGCAATTGTGAATACTGCTGGTGCTAATTTTATTTTATTAGGTACTAAAGACACAATGATAAAAAGCACAAAACCTTTGATTGCAGTTGGAGCAGTCAGAACCGGTTGCGGCAAAAGCCAGACTTCAAGAAAAATTATAGAGATATTAATGATGGAAGGTTTAAAAGTTATTGCTATTCGTCATCCTATGCCTTATGGAAATTTAGTAGACCAAAAAGTTCAGCGTTTTGCCGCTTTGGAAGACCTTGAAAGGCATCATTGCACTATTGAGGAAATGGAAGAATACGAACCGCATATTGTTCGTGGTAATGTAATTTATGCCGGAGTTGATTATGAAGCAATTTTAAGAGCAGCCGAAAATGACCCGGATGGTTGTGATATAATTTTATGGGACGGTGGTAATAACGACTTTCCCTTTTATGTTCCCGACCTTAATATAACAATGGTTGACCCTCATCGCCCGGGTCACGAATTAACATATTATCCGGGTGAAGTAACTCTTAGATTAGCTGATGTGGCTATAATTAATAAAATTGACACTGCCAATGCTGTTGATATTTTAAAAGTAAGAGAAAATATTGCAAAAGTTAATCCAAATGCAATTGTTATTGATGCTGCATCTCCAATAAGAGTTGACAACCCTGATATTATCAGAGGTAAAAGAGTTTTAGTAGTTGAAGACGGTCCCACCTTAACACATGGAGGAATGAAATTGGGAGCCGGAATAGTTGCTGCCCAGAAATTCGGTGCAGCCGAGTTAATAGACCCGAGACCTTTCATTGTTGGAAAACTTTCGGAAACTTTTGAAATCTATCCTAATATCGGAACTTTATTACCGGCAATGGGATATGGAGAAGAACAATTAAAAGACCTTGAAACAACTATTAACAACACTGATTGCGACTCGGTATTAATCGGCACTCCAATTGATCTGGGCAGGATCATTAAGATTAATAAACCATATACAAGAGTTTATTACAACCTGCAGGAAATTGGTTACCCCACACTTGAAGACATTCTTTGCGACTTCATTGTAAAGCATGATATTATTAAAAAAGAAAAATGCAAATGTTGTTATAGTTAAAAATTGATCAAAAACATATATGAAAAACAGAAGCTTAGTTTCAATCAATGATTACACTAAGAAGGAATGGATAAGTCTTCTTGATTTGGCTGAAGAATTTGAAAAAAATCCCAGACAAAAGATCCTTGAAAATTATGTAGTTGCCACACTGTTTTTTGAACCATCAACAAGAACAAGGCTTAGTTTTGAAAGTGCAGCAACAAGACTCGGAGCCAAAATAGTTGGCTTTACCGATTCTTCTTCATCAAGTATAAAAAAAGGTGAATCGCTTAACGATACAATATTAACTGTAAGTAATTACTCTGATATTATTGTTATGCGACATCCACGTGAGGGGAGTGCCAGATTTGCAAGTGAAATTTCACCAATACCTATAATTAATGCCGGCGATGGTGCAAATCAACATCCTACGCAAACTCTTCTTGACTTATATTCAATAAGAAAAACCCAGGGCACTTTAGATAATCTAAATATAGTTTTTATCGGTGACCTGAAATATGGCAGAACCGTCCACTCACTAGTCATTGCTTTGTGCGAATTTAATACTACATTTCATCTTGTCTCACCTTTTGAATTAAAATTACCAAGCCACATAAAACAACATATTAAAAATAATAATCTTAAATATTATCAATATACAGAATTAAATGAAGTTATCCCTAAAGCAGACATTTTATACATGACCCGTATCCAAAAAGAAAGATTTTTAGACCCGATTGAATATGAAAAAGTAAAAAATGCGTATGTGCTTAAAAACAGCATGCTTGAAAAAGCAAAAGATAATCTAAAAATCTTACACCCTTTACCGCGTGTAAATGAAATAACTATTGATGTTGATGCTAATCCAAAAGCATATTATTTTCAGCAGGCACTTAATGGTGTATATGTCAGACAAGCATTATTAGCTTCAATACTCGGTATTAAATGAAACATCTATCCAATATGGACAAGGCATCCGTAATTAGTGTTTGCAAGAAAACGTCAATAACTTCGTTACGCTCGTATTTAAAACCAGTCATTCGTACGGACTCCTGATTTTAAATACTTCGCATCCCGATAATTATCGGGACGTTCTTGACGCCTTCTTATCAAACACTGAGTTTTCGTGAAAAGACTAATTATTAAGTTTATTTAAATCAAAAGAATAAAAGGATGAGTAAAATAAGAAAAGAATTAAAAGTTTCAGCAATTGAAAATGGAACTGTAATTGATCATATTCCAACAAAAAGCGTTTTTCAGGTAATTAGGATTTTAAATCTTAATAATATTGAAAATCAGGTTTTGTTCAGCACTAACCTCGATAGTAAAAAATATGGAAAAAAAGGACTTATTAAAGTCAGTGGCAAATATTTTAAATCCGAAGAAGTTAACAAAATTGCTTTAGTAGCACCTACCGCAACACTCATTGAAATTAAAGATTATAAGGTAAGACTGAAGAAATCAGTTGAAATACCTAAACAAATATTTAAATTCGTAAAATGTGTAAATCCAAATTGTATTACAAATTACGAAAACATAACAACAAAATTTGATGTTTCAATTGAAGACAACGGTGATATAAAATTATGGTGTAAATACTGCGATAAATATACTGCTAAGGATAATATTGTATTTATTTAGAGTTTGTCTATAAAGTCAGCTTTTTTTGATTTAAGAATAACGAACACCGATTAACGATTTGCGAAGTATCTGAAAATCTGAAATCTAAAATCGTTAATCATAATTCGATATTCAAATTACTAAAAATATTCGGACATTATAGACCGACTTTATTTAGTTAATAAAATTTTATTATCATGCCAAGTCAGATGTATTGACTAAGCTGGAAAATCATTCACTTTGAATAATTATATAAAAAATCTAATTAAACAGGGCGAACACCATCAACTTGATTTTAAATTTGAAATTACCGATTCAAAAAAAATTGCCCGTTCACTTGTTGCGTTCTCCAATACTAACGGCGGAAAATTACTTATCGGAGTTAAAGACAATGGAGCTATTGCAGGTGTCAGGTCGGATGAAGAATATCATATGGTGGAAGCAGCTGCTCAAATGTATTGCAAACCTCAAATCAAATTTGAAAGTAAAGAATGGACAGTTGATGGAAAAACTGTTTTAGAAATTATTATCCCGAAAAAAAATATTATTCCTTATTATGCCTTATCAAATTATAACAAATGGCTGGTTTATATAAGAGTAAACGACCAGAATTTGCTTGCAAACAGTGTTCTTCTGAAAGTCTGGAAAAAACAAGGCAGAAAATCAGGCATACATATAAAATATACTGAAAACGAAAAATTCCTTTTAAACTATTTAAAAACAAACAAGCAAATTACACTGTCAAAGTTCTGCTACTTTGCAAAGATCTCAAGATTCAAAGCCGAAAATATTTTAGTGAATTTTATCGTTATTAAAATCATTGAAATTATTTTCACTGAAAAACAAATATATTATAAACTATCAGAGGACCATAACCTCACATAGCCAAGGGCTGAATAATTTTATTGTTTTATATTACATCATTCAAAATATTTTGATAAGAAATAAAATATCCGGATTTTTTAAACATTATTTTTTACTGCCATTACTGCCATTTTTAAAACAAGGCATAACACCTGAAAAATTGTCATTAACGGTTGCATTTGGTTTTACCCTTGGAACCATTCCAATATTTGCTTCTACTACAATATTCTGTTTACTTTCTGCATTTTTTTTTAGATTAAACAAACCTGCTATTCTATTGATAAATCTTATAGTTTATCCGTTGCAGATTATTCTTTACATACCATTTATTAAATTAGGAGAATTAATTTTTAACTATTCATTTATACCATTTTCATTTAATGAATTAATTATTATGTTTAAAAACGATTGGATTTTTACTATTCAAATAATCTGGTTTCAAAATCTTCTTGGCATATTTGCATGGCTAATTATATCAATCCCTTTCGCTTTTCTGCTTTATTACTCAACATTGCCAATATTTAAACACTTCATTCAAAAAGAAGAGAAAAAGTAAACCCAACTCAACATAAAACTGCTAAATTGGCAGTCTAATTAACAAATAAATTTATACTTAGAGTTATCATATACGCATTCAGTTAATTATATAATAAATTGTATTTTTTGAAAAAAATAAAAAAAAAGTTTGTTTAGTTATAATAATAATATGTATCTTTGCACACGATTTTACAAAATGTTCTTTTAAATACCATTAAAACACTTGAAATTACTGACAATTCAACTATATTTACTAACATCTTTTTTAACTTAAATAATTAATAAAATAATTAATAAAATTTGTTAAAAAGTTTGCATTTTAAAAATAATGGTATTAATTTTGCAGTCCCTTTTTTTT
>JAUWKH010000247.1 GCA_030614305.1 Bacteroidota bacterium | reverse complement strand
TCAATTACCGATGGACAAATATTCCTTGAAACCAATCTTTTTAATTCCGGGATACGACCGGCTATCAATGTTGGAATTTCTGTATCAAGGGTGGGTGGAAATGCCCAGATAAAATCTATGAAAAAAGTTGCAGGAACACTCAAGTTAGACCAAGCTCAGTTTCGCGAACTGGAAGCTTTTGCTAAATTCGGCTCAGACCTTGATGCAGCTACAATGGCAGTGCTTGAAAAAGGAAAACGGAATGTCGAAATCCTTAAACAATCCCAGTATTCTCCTATGCCTGTTGAAAAACAGATTGCCATTATTTTCTGCGGAACAAAAGGACTGCTTAAAAACGTTCCGGTTAAAAGTATTAGGGATTTTGAAACTGAATATCTTTATTATATGGAAACACATCATCAGGAAGTTTTAAAAACCTTAAAAGAAGGTAAACTTACTGATAATGATATAAAAGTTATGGAGAAGGTGGCAAATGATATTTCAAACAAATACGAAGTAAAGTAAACAGAAAAAGTATATATAAAAAGTTGTCAATTATTAAAAGAGATGAATAATTTCAAATTATATATCATTAATAAATGTTAACCCTAAAAGAAGTACGTACACGAATTAGTTCGGTTGAATCAACCGAGCAGATCACCAGTGCTATGAAAATGGTTGCTGCATCAAAATTGAGAAAGGCACAAAATGTAATTCTTAAACTGCGGCCTTATGCTTCGAAATTACAGGAAATATTACATAACCTGACTAAAAGTTTTGAAAATTCCGAAAAAAATGTTTTTTCTGAAATAAGAACTCCTGAAAAAATATTATTGATTGTTATTGCTTCCAACAGGGGATTGTGCGGTACTTTTAACGCAAACATAATTAAAGCCACAAATAATTTGATTGCAACAAAATACAATGAACAAAACAAAGCCGGAAATTTGAATATTTATTGTTTTGGTAAAAAAGCTTCTGAATATTACGAAAAAAATAATTATAAAGTGCTTGCAACCAATAATGAAATATTTAATGATCTTACTTTTGAGAATACTGTTCCGGTTGCCGAAAGTCTTATGAAAGATTTTGCCGAAAAGAAATATGATAAAATTGAAATAATTTATAACCAATTTAAAAATGCTGCTGTTCAAAGATTAGTTATTGAACAATATTTGCCGATTGTTCTGGAAAAAGAAGAAACAATCATAGAAAAAGTATCGTTTATTGATTTCATTTTTGAACCAAGCAAAAAAGACATTATCAGGGAATTAATTCCGAAATCTTTAAAGATTCAACTCTATGAAGCCCTGCTCGACTCTTTTGCATCGGAGCATGGCGCCCGAATGACAGCCATGCATATGGCAACTGATAATGCACAGGGACTTTTAAAAGAACTTAAATTATCTTACAATAAAGCACGCCAGGCAGCTATCACTAACGAAATCCTTGAAATTGTCGGTGGTGCAGAGGCTCTGAAAGGGTAATCATTCACAGGACGTTGAAATTGTGAACGGTTACAAAAATTAAAGCCATCTGAAAATATTATAGAAATGGAATGTTTTAGAGGGAATCATCCTCTTTTTCCAATTTCTTATACCATTCTTTCCCAAATTTTCTTATCAATGGCTCTTTGAGAAATTTATACAACAGTATTCCATTCTTTTCTCCGGCCTTTAATGCAGTATCACATATTTGCCATTTATGATAATTCACAGCCAGAAAATCTTTAAACTTATTCACACGAACAGGATATAAATGACATGAAACCGGTTTTTGGAATTTTATTTCTCCTTTATCATAAGCTTTTTCAATTGCACAAAAGGCAACACCGTCAATAAAATTAGTAAAAGCGCATTCTTTGTCACTTATCAAAGGTGTAACATATTCACCTGTAGAATCATAATCAAATACTCCATTTTTTTCAATCACCTTTTTACCTTCAAAAGTCATAAACGGTTTGATTTTTTCAATGTAATCCTCAAGCAATGAAATCTCTTCTTCCTCAAGCGGGGCACCTGAATCTCCTTCAACACAACAGGCGCCTTTGCATTTAATAAAATCACAGCAAAACTTTACGCTTACTAAATTGTCGGAAATTACCGTGTCATCAATAATAATCATGGGGTAAAAGTAGTAAAATTCCGGGTATAACTATAAATTGTCATGATACTCATTCGATGAATTCAAGTCATCGGATAAGTTAACATTTTTCATTTTATTTTTTTAAATCATTCCCAAAATTCTGTATTTTTGCATCCGGTTATTCATATAAATTAATTAAGAAAGGAAAAAAAATGGCTTTTAACCTGAGAAACAGAAATTTTTTAACATTACTGGATTTTACACCCGAAGAAATCAAATTTTTACTTGATCTATCCACTGACCTGAAAAAAGCTAAATATGCAGGTACTGAACAACAAAAATTAAAAGGTAAAAATATTGCTTTGATTTTTGAAAAAGCATCAACACGTACCCGCTGTGCTTTTGAAACGGCAGCTTATGATCAGGGAGCAAATGTTACATATCTTGGTCCTACCGGTTCACAGATAGGAAAAAAAGAAACGATGAAAGATACTGCAAGAGTTTTAGGAAGAATGTATGATGGAATTGAGTACCGTGGTTTCGGACAAATAAGAGTGGAAGAACTTGGGAAATATGCGGGTGTTCCCGTATGGAATGGTTTGACAGATGAATATCATCCAACACAAATCCTTGCCGACCTTTTAACTATGATGGAACATTCCGATAAACCATTACATCAAATTTCATTTTGCTATCTTGGTGACGCCCATAATAATGTTGGTAATTCTTTATTGGTTGGTGCTGCAAAAATGGGTATGGATTTCAGGGCTGCTGCTCCGAAGTCTTGCCAGCCGGATATTAAATTAGTTGAAGAATGTAAAAAAATTGCTAAAGAAACCGGAGCTAAAATCACAATTACCGAAAACATTGATGAAGCTGTTAAAGGTGTGGATTTTCTTTATACTGATGTCTGGGTTTCAATGGGTGAACCGGATGAAATATGGACAGAAAGAATAAACACTATGATGCCTTTTCAGATTAATAAAGAGCTTTTGGAAAAAACCGGCAACCTCAAAGTTAAGTTCTTACATTGCCTGCCTTCATTTCATAACCGCGATACAAAAGTCGGTGAAGAAATTTACCACAAATTCGGCGTAGAAGCCATGGAAGTAACCGATGATGTTTTTGAGTCACCTGCATCAATCGTTTTTGATGAAGCTGAAAACCGGCTGCATACTATCAAAGCTATTATGGTTGCAACTTTAGGAGGTTAAGTAGTGTTTGCAAATACTAAGTAGTGTCAGTCCATAAAGTCAAACAAATTAAGAATTAAAGCACCAAATAACAAAAAACAAAAAACAAATAAATTCCAAATATCAATAATCAAACCCGCCTGCCGTACTAAAAGTATTTCAGGCAGACGGTTGTTTAAAACAGTTTTGAATATTGAGATTTTAGTCATTGAGATTTATTTGTATTTTGGTGCTTGTAATTTGTTATTTTAGCTC
>JAUWKH010000234.1 GCA_030614305.1 Bacteroidota bacterium | reverse complement strand
GCTGGTGGTATGGGGGGAGTTTTGGTGCAAGGATTTTGGTTGAAAGTTATGCTTTTCTGTGTCTGCCGTTAGCTGCAGTGATTCAAAAGATAAGTGAAAAACGTAGGATAATGCGTAGTATCTTTATTATAATTTTTGGCACCCTTGTGTGGGTTAACCTGTTCCAGATGCGGCAATACCGGATTTCCTTACTACACTGGGACAGCATGAGTAAAAAGGCGTATTGGGGCATCTTCTTAAAAGGTTCTTTCCCTGATAAGTACCAGGAAATGCTCGTAACGCCGGATTATGAGAAAGCAAAAGAAGTAAGTAGCAAGAAGTAATTAGTTGTCTTGATATCTGATTTTGAGTCTACTCCGAAAAGTCAAATTTCTAATAATTATTAAAAGACCTGACTCCCAAAATTGGCGTGGGCAGGCCAACTGAATCCATTTCAAAATCGAAATTATAAAGACATGTTAATCCACTTGATAACTAAACAAATTGATTAACATTGTCTTTTTATAAAATAATTTTGGGTTTTATGCCCAGCCACCCACGTTATGAGGAAGGCCCAATAAGAACCATAGTTTAATTTATTAACCAATTATTTTTATCCGGAATAAACATGTTAAAGTATTATATTAAAATCGGTTTTAGAAATTTATACAAATACAAAAACAACTCATTCGTTAACATTATTAGCCTGTCTATAGGGATTGCTATTTTACTATTAATAGCAGCTTATGCCCATAATGAACTAAGTGTAGATAATTTTCATACTAAGGCATCACGAATATATAAAGTCTCATACGGCAGTTCCAGTTTTACACCA
This sequence comes from Bacteroidota bacterium, assembly GCA_030614305.1. GTDB lineage: Bacteria > Bacteroidota > Bacteroidia > Bacteroidales > JADFUO01 > JADFUO01. The sequence continues at coordinate 2,866 of JAUWKH010000234.1, read as the reverse complement.
GGTCCTTTATCCGGTTTACTAAAAATGGAATTCCCGGAAATCCAGGAAACAACACATATTGAAACTCGCCAGTTATTTGCTACCTCTCCGGTTTTAAATTATAATAACAATTCCTTCGAAATAGAACATTATTATTCCGCTGATTCTGCTTTTTTTAAAATTTTTGATTTTGAAGTGTTGTATGGGGATTTAAACATGGCATTAAACGAGCCATTTTCAATCATTCTGACTAAAACCGAAGCAATTCGGATCTTTAAAAAAACAAATCCAATTGGAGAAACTCTAACATGGAAAAGTTATATAGACTTTACATTTACAGTGAAAGCAATTGTCAACGATCTTCCACAAAATTCTTCTATCCGGTTTAATGGATTAATTTCTGCTGTTTCAATAAATAAAATGGGTTTCCAATATTCCGATGACTGGGGGTTTACTGTTTATGAAACCTACCTGCTCTTAAAACCCAATGTTAATTTATCAGAACTTGAACATAAACTGAGGAACTATCTTATTGAATATTATAAAACTTATTTATCGTCCACTGCCAGTAATGCTGATGCACAAGCAACTCCTTTAACATTGCACCCTCTCAGGGATGTTTACTTTGATAAAAACCTTGCCAATGATACAACAAACAGGGGGAACTTATTACTTGTGCAGATATTAATGACTATTGGAATTGTAATTTTGCTACTTTCCATTATTAATTACGTAAACCTTTCTACTGCAAGAGCGTCAACCAGAACAGTTGAAATAGGTATTCAAAAAGTGAATGGTTCAAGCAATCGTAACCTTATATTTCAATATTTGACAGAATCATCAATTATTAGTTTGTTTGCAGCAATTGTTGGACTTTTAATTGCTAAATTATTATTAAGCAGTTTTAGTCAGTTTATGGGTATAGGGCACAGTCTGAAATTATCATATCCTTCTTTTTTATTGTTTTTTATACCCGGAATCTTTTTGGTAGGAATTATTGCGGGAATTTATCCGGCATTCTTTATGGCATCACAAAAAACCGTTGATATTCTAAAATAGAAATCAAGACAGCAAAACAAAGGCTTTAATCTTCGCTTTTCTCTTATAATTTTCCAGTTTTCAGTATCAATGTTTTTGATTGCAACTACTCTCCTTATTTTTAAGCAGGTAACCTATTTGAAAAATAAGGATTTAGGCATAAATAAGGAGCATATAATTTATGCTAAATTGCCATTTCAATTAATGCGTGGGAAAAAAGAAATCCTTCGGGACCGGTTACTAAATTTTCCGGATGTAAAGAAAGTCGCTTTCTCGAGTACTGTTTTCGGACAAATAGAGGGGTTAAATAGTCAGGAAATTGACGGGAGAAACATAAATTTTGCCTCTATATGGGTTGATCCGGATTTTATTGATTTATATAACCTGCAATTGATTGAAGGAAGGGTTTTTTCAAAAGAATTGAAGAGTGACATAAATTCTACTGTCCTTTTAAACCAGGCGGCAGTCAAAAAATTTGATGTTAAGGATCCATATCAGATAGAAATCCGGGTACCTGGTGGACGGGCAAAAGTAGTGGGAATTGTTAAAGATTTTAATTTTAAGTCCCTTCACACCGGCATCGAGCCAATGGCAATTGTCTATTTGCCAGGACAAGGTGCATTTGCTAATATAAAATTATCAGGCAATAATGTTACTCAAACATTAAAAATAATAGGGGAAACGTGGAATGAACTTGCCCCTGGTTTTCCTTTCATTTACCACTTTCTTGATTCAAGCTTTGACAGTTTATATAAAAAAGATGAACAAATGGGAAAGGCTATTACCTGGTTTTCTTTAATAGCTATAGCTATTGCTTTAATCGGCATATTTGGAGTATCAGCATTTTTGTCTGAAAGCCGGGTTAAAGAAATCGGTATACGTAAAATTAATGGTGCAAAAATCAGGGATATACTACTATTGCTGAATAAAGATATTGTGAAAAGCATAATTGTTGCATTTCTTATTGCATGTCCTTTATCCTGGTACGCTATGAGCAAATGGCTTGAAAACTTTGCTTATAAAACAGATATTAGCTTATGGATATTTTTTGCTTCAGGAATTATTGCTTCATTAATAGCAATACTAACAGTAACTTTGCAAAGTTGGTCTTTTGCTGCAAGGAACCCTGTTGATGCTTTGAGGCATGAATAATTGTGTCACTTTCACTATAATTCTTAATTGTCCTGTTGTCTTTTAACACCTACTACATACTTGATACTACTTACTTTCTACTTCTTTTCCTCTTCCCCTTTTCGCCTCTTCTCTCCGTCTCCCAGTTGCCCCCTCTCTTCATCTTCTCTTCAACTCATCACAATTCTCGATCCCTAACTCGAAGTGCTAAAAATTAAGTCCTAATCTGTCGATACTTATGATATATTTGTAATGTGTTTAATGAAAAGCAAAATATTGAACTGTTCAAATCTCTATTCAGAGGAAGGACGGATATTTATGCCGTTCGATGGGAGAAGGATGGACGAAGTGGATATATGCCTTCCTATAAAGTTGATTGGACCGATTACAATAAACATAAAGCTCAGGGAGGAACATTTAAGGACTATAAAAACAAAGAGCATCTTCCATTTGATGATTCGGCCATTGAATCTCATCTAACGGGGAAAGATACTTGTGGGATATATCCTTTATTAGAGGACAACACATCTTTTTTTATTGCTGCTGATTTTGACAAAAAAAACTGGAAAGAAACAATTTTGCGCCTTTATAGAACCTGTCTAAAGCACAAAATTCCCGCTTATATTGAACGTTCACGTTCCGGAAATGGTGGTCATCTGTGGGTGTTTTTCAAAGATGCTTTTCCCGCTGAACAAAGTCGTAAAATAATGTTTGAAAT
>JAUWKH010000132.1 GCA_030614305.1 Bacteroidota bacterium | reverse complement strand
TTCCTCTGATGTAATTAGTCCTTATATAAAAATAAAAAAGAAATATATACTAAAAATTATTACAATGACTTCAGAAAAAAAATCAGAATTAACAAATAAAGTTAAAAATATAATTGAGCAGATACGACCTTATCTTCAGCAGGACGGAGGTGATATCCGTTTTGTTGAGATCACCGATGATAATATTGTGAATGTTGAGCTACAGGGAGCATGTGGTTCATGCCCTTACAGTACAATGACCTTAAAAAACGGTGTTGAAGTAGCAGTAAAGAAAGCACTTCCTGAAATAAAATCGGTAGAAGCTATTTAATCTTTAAGATAAGTATTTTGCAACAATAGGCATTCTCCTGCCAATTCCAAATGCTTTGGGTGATACCCTTAATATTGGGGGTGCCTGGTATCTCTTATACTCATTTGTGTTAACTAATTTGAGAGTTTTTCTTACAATTTCTTCATCAAAACCCTGATTAATTAATTCCTTCGGGCCTTTTCTCAGTTCAATATATTGATAGAGAATTTTGTCAAGTATTTCATAATCGGGTAAAAAATCAGAATCTTTTTGATTGGGGCGTAATTCTGCAGAAGGAGGCTTTTTAATAGTATTTACCGGAATAATTTCTTTGGATCTATTTATATGATCTGCCAGTTGAAAAACTTCGGTTTTATAAACATCACCCAAAACAGACAGTCCGCCGTTCATATCACCGTAAAGCGTTCCATAGCCAACTGCCGCCTCACTTTTGTTAGAAGTATTAAGTAAAATATAACCAAATTTATTTGACAGAGCCATTAAAATAACTCCTCTTGCACGTGCCTGAATATTTTCTTCTGTGAGATCAAAAGGTAACTCTTTAAAAAACGGATTTAATGAATTATTAAAACTGTGGCATATTTCTTCAATGTTGATAATATCATACTCACAGCCAATATTTCTCGCTAATTGCAAAGCATCATCAATGGAGTGTGAAGAAGAAAATTCGGATGGTAGCAGAACCGGGTAAACATTTTCATTTCCCAAAGCTTTGGCAGCTATTGCAAGAGTTACTGCCGAATCAATTCCACCTGATAAACCTAGAATAGCTTTTTTAAATCCTAATTTTTCAAAATAATTTTTTACTCCCATCACCAAAGCATCGTTGATAAGTGCTATCTTTTCTTCTTTTTTTGATTTTATGCTTTTAGGTTTAATTTCATTAATTGATTTCAGGTTAAAAATTTTAAAATCCTCCTCAAAATATTTCATTTCATCAACAACTTCTCCTGATTTATTAATAACTAATGAACCTCCGTCAAACAATAATTCTGTTTGTGCACCTACATGATTAACAGAAAATAACGGCAATTTATATTTTATAACATTCTGAGTAAAAATACTTTTTCTAATTTCTGCCTGATTATAATTAAACGGAGAAGCAGCAATATTTACAATAAAATCAGGATTTTGTTTATAAAGTTCATCCATCGGATTGATGGTGTACATCGGGTCATTTCCTATGTTCCAAAGGTCTTCGCAAATTGTTAATGCTATTTTATATCCTTTATAATTAATTACATTAAATTCTCTGTTTGGCTCAAAGTACCGGTATTCATCAAAAATATCATAATTGGGAAGTAAAGATTTATGATGGTTTGATTTTACTTTTCCATCACAAATAAATATTGCAGAATTATAAAGATTTTTACCCTGATATTCGGTATTAAAAACAGGCGAGCCGATTATTGCAGCAATATCAGTGCATTCTTTTGCAATTGATTTAATTGCCAGATTGCATTTTTCAATAAAATCGTCAAACTCAAGAAAATCACGTGGTGGGTAACCAGAAACTGCTAATTCGGCGAAGATTATCAAATCGGCTTTTTGTTGTTTTGCCTTTTTGATGGCATTTTTGATTTTTGATACATTGCTTTCAAAATTGCCGATAAAATAGTTTATTTGTGCTAAAGCTATTTTCACCTAAAATATTTTTATGGTATTATATTGTTTTTGTTACTAAATTATTTTTAATTAAAATTGTTATTACTGTTCAAGATAATAATCCCAAATAAAACCTGAAACTTGAAACTTTAAACCTGAAACTTCTTGTGTCAAAATATCCAAAATCTTCAACATAAAACTATTAGAAAATAACTCCCATATTTATCTCAAGAAAATTATTAATAGCATGGTTATTAATATCCGGATCAATTGTATTTTGATCTTTTAAGACATCGGTAAATCCGTTATCAAAATTAATCCCAAAGGTCAAAGCTGTTGAACCGCCTAAGGAATATTCCATACCAATGCCTAAAATCAATGCTTCGCGTACAGATTTAACTTCATCTTTTATATCATTATCCGAATTTATTTCTCCGGTTTCCGGAGACACAAAACTATCTTTGGCTTTTGCACCTATCAAAAAACCTGTTGATAAACCAATTTGCCCGTAAAATCTTACTTTGCCGAATTCTTTAGTTTTCATTTTCAAAGCAAGCGGCACTTCAATATATTTTAAATTGTATTTTCTGTGTAAACTTCCGTTAATATTAAGTGTATCTGTATCAGTATAAATTGTTTTAGTGTGAGGATATTTCAAAGTGCTGTTAAGGTAAACAACACTAAATCCTGTAGTAATGGCATAATTTTCCATTAAATGAAATTCGGCAAGAAAGCCCCATGAAAAGCCGACATTTGTTTTTTCATTATGATATCCCTTTGAATCAGGTTTCATCCATCCGATATTCGGTGCGACTTTAAAGCCAAATTTAAAAGGTTTCTCTTGGGTATAACCTGTTTTGAAAATTAATAAAATTCCAGCGATAATTAATAGGATAATCTTTTTCATCTTATAAAATTTTTATCAAAATTAAACAATTCAAACAAATATCATAAAGTTTGTGAATAATTCAGGATAAGTTTTTATATATTTGTCAAAATTATTAACCAAAAATTTAAGTTATGAGAAAATTAGTTTTAACATTTGTTTTGATTTTTGCTTCAAGCATGATTTTTGCACAATTTACTTTAGGTCCTAAAATCGGGTATAATACTTCAAAATTATCTGTGGATCAAAGTGATATTGAAACTTCATTAAAAAACAGCTTTCAATTCGGGATATTTGCACGAATAGGAAAGAAACTTTATTTACAACCCGAAGTAAACTGGTTAACTCAGGGTGGAGTTTTTAAACAACCTGAAATTGCAGGCAATATATCACCTTTTGAACAAGAGATTGATTTAAAAACCATTCAGATACCTGTTATAATAGGGTATAAAATAATCAATCCTAAAATAATAAATATACGAATTCTGGCAGGACCGGTAGCTTCAATCATTACAGATAAAAAGATTGAGAGTAAAGATATTAGCGGATATATTAAACCTATCGAAGATGCTAATATAGAAGACCTGATATGGAGTTTACAGCTTGGTGCAGGAGTTGACATACTGATGTTTACGATTGATGTTCGTTACAATATCGGCCTGAACAAAGTTATAAAGGATATTACCATTGATGGCACACCTGTAACATTTGATTCAAAAACCAGTGGATTTAATGTTAGTTTGGGGTGGAAGATATTTTAAGGTATTATATTGCCTGTTTTGATGGAAAAATAAAAACAATTTTTATCAGTGAAAATCTGTGCAATCTGTGGCAACTAAAAATAATTATAATAACGAAAAATACCCTCTTCAAAACGAAACCTATCAAATAATAGGTATTTGTAAGGAAGTCCATAAAATATTAGGAAAAGGATTTCTTGAAATAGTTTATAAGGATGCTATCGAATATGAATTAAAACAGAAGTCAATACTTTATGAAAGAGAAAAAAGATACGAAATACAATATAAAGAGATAATATTGCCCCATTATTATCAAGCTGATTTTGTTGTTTTTAGTGATATTATTTTAGAAGTAAAAGCACAGGAAGGAGTAGTTGATGAACATTATAAATATGTTATAAACTATCTTTCAGCGTCGAAATGTAAAATCGGATTAATCGTTAATTTTGGGAGGGATTCATTGGAGTATAAACGAGTTATTTTATAGCCACAGATTTCTCAGATAAAATCAGATAAAATCAATAATAAATAACAGAGATAAGGGTTATATTAAAGAAAATATGATAACTTAAAATGAAAATCAAATCCCTAATATTCCTATTCTTTATTATATTTATAATTTTTTCCTGTAATTTTAACAAAAGAACGAATATTGATGTTTCTGATGTAAAGATAAAAGATGTTAAAATAAAAAGATATGGAAAAGACCTGTTTGAAATAAACCCTGACAACATTAAAAATGAACTCAAACGTCTTGTAAAAAATTATAAATATTTCCTTGATGCAGACCTTGATGATACATTAAATCTTATTCAAATCCATGATTATATCACCGACACAAATCTGATTGAAATTTACAATGAATCAATAAAAAAATATCCTGAATTAAATAATCTTGAAGATGATCTAATCCTGGCTTTTAAACATTATAAATACTATTTTTCTGATAAAAATATTCCTGAAGTTTTTACATACATCTCCGGTTTACAATACGAATATCCGGTTCAATATTTTGATAATATTTTAATTATAGCATTAGATTTATATTTAGGAAAGGATTTCATTCCATACAGACAAATCGGTTTGCCGGCATATAAAATAAAGCGAATGGAAGCCGATTACATTGTAACTGATTGTATGAAAGAAATTGCAGAAGTAAATTTTTTACAACAAGAACCGGAAAGAACTTTTCTTGATGAAATAATTAAAAAAGGAAAAGTATTATATTTTTTAGATGCGGTTATTCCTCAAACACCCGATACTGTTAAGATTGGGTTCACATCAAATCAATTACAATGGTGCAGGGATAATGAAGCAAATATCTGGAAGTTTTTGATAAACAATAATATTCTTTATTCGGCAGATTATCAGATTATTAAAAAATTCACGCTTGATGGTCCGTTCACAGCCGCCTTTTCAAAAGAGTCTCCCACAAGAATCGGTAATTGGTTTGGCTGGCAAATTGTCAGCACTTATATGAATAATAATAAAGATGTCAGTTTAAACGAATTAATGCTTGAAAACGATGCTCAAAAAATCCTGACAAAATCAAAATACAAGCCAAAAAAATAGTTTAATTATCTTATTTAATTTCTGATTTTTTAAAATATTAATGACATTTATAATTTTTTGGTATAAATGTATAAATATTTAAATCTGAATTTTTAATAGTTTTAATAAATATTTTAAAATTGTTACTGTTCACCTTTCTATTTGAACATTTGAATAATAGAATAATATGCTGATAAAAACTTATGGTAGTGCCATAATCGGGGTTAATGCTATAATCATAACTGTTGAAGTGAATATTGATAAGGGTATCCAGTTTTTTATGGTAGGTTTGCCAGATAGTGCTGTTAAAGA
>JAUWKH010000023.1 GCA_030614305.1 Bacteroidota bacterium | reverse complement strand
TTGAAGGGTTATATTCAAGTTTATCCAAAAGTGGTTCTATAATATCTTCTTTTACAACAGTATCATTATTTAACAGTAAAACATATTTGCCCCTTGAACGCATTAAGCCATAATTATTACCGGCAGCAAATCCATAATTTATTGGATTCTCAACTAGAATAACATTAGGATATTTTCGTTTTATAATTATTGGATCATCGTTGGGGGAGCAATTATCAATAACAATTATTTCAATATTGGGATATGTAATTTTATTAAGTGATTCAATTAATTCACATGTAACATCAGGATGGTCATAATTAACTGTGATAATTGAAATTAATGGAAATTCTGTTCTCTTTTTTTTATATTTGTATTGCACTATTAATCTGTTTTTATAAAAAGTCTTCCATTATAATCAATTCTATTGGATATTAATTTTATAGAATTTTCTTTAAAATACTGGTCAACAGCATCTCTTGAACCTTGCCAGAATCCATAATCATCAACAATCAGCACACCATTTTTTGAAAGCAGGGGAAATAAATGTTTTAATTCATGATACGTTGATTCATACCAATCGGTATCAAGATGTAATAAGGAAATTTTGTTTGGTATTTCACCCGGAATAGTATCTTCAACCTTTCCCATAACAAATATTAAGTTTTCTTCGGGATAATTTGTTGAACGTATATTTTCTTTTACTTCATCAATAGGAGAATAACACCATGTATTATGAGTGGCTGTTTGCCGTTGTTTCCATTTATAAAAAGCTTTTTCAAGAAATCCGGAATTGATATCCTTGTCAGTTGGTTTGCTCATTCCTTTATAAGTATCATAAAGCCACATTTTTTTATTTTTTATATTTCGATTTAATAAAATATCGGCACATAACATTATGCTTCCACCTTTCCAAACCCCACATTCCACAATATCGCCTTCAATATTATTGTCTAAAACATATTTAATACTATTATATAATGTGTACATCCTGATTACCGAGGTCATAGAAAAATCTTTATTTTTTTCATAAGATTCAAGAAATTCCTTTTCAATAATATCGCCAGGTATTTCGTTAAGCTCAACAAAATTATAACCAAACTTTTGTGATATCTTCTGAATTAATTTTATCATATACTTGAATTATTTTTTTATAAAACAATTATCAAAAATATATTATTTTTTTTAATATTGGTTATTATTATACTAATTTTCATAAAAATAATTTATTTTAAGTACATTTGTAGCTTAAAAATTTATTAACTACTTTTACATAAAAAAATATGAAAAAAAAAGTACATCTCAAAAAAAAGTTCTTGTTTTATTGCATTATAACAATTTTCATATTTCTGATTATTTTTGTTTTAGCAGAAGTTGGCTTAAGAATAGTAGGGCAAAAGCCTGCAAATTCTAAATACAGGCTAAACATAAAGGTTGAACCATCAGGTAAATATTTTAAAAAAGACAGTATTTTAGGTTATACACACTTACCCGGAAAATTTTATGTAACATTGAATGATAATTATACTTTTGTTACAACACACAATAAAAACACTTTAAGAATAACACATCCGATTGCTGACGATAGTAATTATGTTGATAAACCAAAAATCTGGATAATGGGGGGGTCGGATACTCATGGCTGGTCAATTAACGATGAAGAAACCTATGCATGGCAGGTTCAGGAAAATTTTAAGGATAGTTATGAAGTGTTGAATTTTGGCGTAAGTGGATATGGTACAATACATTCTTTATTACAAATTAAAGAAGGGTTTCAAAGTTTTAAAAAGCCTAAAGTTATAGTTATTGCATACGGTTCGGTACACGATCATCGAAATACTTTTCTGTTAAAAAGAAGAAAAGCCGTTACCTCGTGGAATTTTCTGGGGCCACTTTTACAACCATATGCCACATACAACGAAAAAGAAGGTTTGCAAATTCATAAAGTCGATACAATTGTGTACAAGGGACTGCCATTTAACAATTATTTATCAGTAATAAATTTTATTGAAAAAGTTTATTTATATTTTGATGATAAATTTTCAAACAGCCATGATGTTTCAAAAGCAATTATTGAAAGAATAAATGATATTTGCCATAAAAATGAAATAAAACTAATTATCGCAGGAATGGATAATACTGTCAAAACACAGGAAATGCTCAAATATTGTAATTCAAAAAACATAAATACTATTGACATATCAGTTGATTTTAGCATTCCGGGTAATACAAATCTGCCTCACGAAGGACATCCAAGTGCTGCTGCAAATAAACAATATGCAAAGAAACTTAGCGATTATTTGAATAGAATAAATAATCCATAAACAACAATTTATTTTTCAAACACAATTCAAACTATGTCAGAATTAAATACAGATAGAAAAGGAATTTTCCCCACGAAAATATCAAAAAAACAAGCCGGTGATACAGGAATGGCAATTGTTTTAATATTGTTATTACTCGGATTGTTCACGAAAAATATCATATTTTATAAAATTGCAATTCCCGTATTAGTGATAAATATGACTGTTCCGATGTTTTATTATTTTTTTGCAATTATATGGTTGGGATTTTCACAATTATTGGGAATGGTTGTTTCAAATATATTATTAACAGTAATATATGTGGTTATGGTAATACCTGTTAGTTTAATAAGAAAGATAATGGGAAAAGATACATTACTGTTACGTGAATTCAAAAAAGGAACAAATTCGGTTATGAAAGTAAGGGATTATACATTTAGCCCTGCTGATATTGAAAAACCTTATTAGAAAAAATAATTAAATTTAAAAAATATGGAATTTTTAAAAGATTTATGGGGCTTTTTAAAAACGCACAAAAAATTTTGGTTATTACCAATAATCATTGTGTTATTGTTATTCGGAGTACTATTTGTTATAACAAGTGGTTCAGCAATAGCACCATTTGTTTATACACTATTTTAAATAATAAAATGAAAAATATTTTTAAGAAATTTTTAGTAATTCTTATTTCAATTTTTATTGCAGGCATCCTATGTGAAGTATTTTTACGCATTTTTTATGATAATTTTAAAAATTACAATCTCGAAATGTGGCGATATGCTGTAGAACTTAAAAAACCATTATCAAAAACAAAATTGCCTTTTCATCATTACAGTAATTCATCAGGAAATTATTATGATGTAGATATAACAACAAATTCTTTTGGATTTAGAGATAGTGAAATATCAATAGAAAAAAATGATTCAATTGACAGAATACTTTTTATTGGAGATTCATTTACATTAGGATGGGGCGTTCCTTTTGATAGTATTTGTTCAGAAGTATTAGAAAAAAAGTTAAACCACTCAAAAATCAATTATGAAGTAATAAATACAGGAATTGGAAATTATAATTCTATTATGGAAGTTGAGCTATTCAAGCTCAAAGGTTTAGAATTAAAACCAAACATTGTTATTTTAATGTTTTTTGTAAATGATGTGGAGCCAATACCCAAAGTATCACGATTAGAATCCTCATTTATCAAAAATTCATATTTATTTGCTTTTCTTTTTGATAAGATTCAAAAAATTAATGTTTTAGCGAATGAACATAATAATTGGAAAAATTATTATAAAAAACTATATTCTAATGAAAACATAGATGCATTAACTCAAAATAAAGAAAGCCTGTATGAACTAATAAATATTTGCAAACAAGAACACATCGATCTAATAATTGTAAACATTCCGGAATTACATGAGATAAAGGAATATCCATTAAATATCTCTACAAAATATATTGAAAATATTGCAACAGAAAAAAATGTAAGATTTATTGATCTTCTTGATTATTTGCAAGACTATAAGCCAGAAAGTTTATGGATAAGCCAAGAAGATGTTCATTCTAATGCTAAAGCAAATTATATATTTGCAAATGTTCTTTATAAGAAACTATTAGAATGGGAGCTTATACACTAAAATAAATTATTGAAATTTCACTTATTAAATCAGACTAATAATTAAATTTATAAATATGGAATTTTTAAAAGATTTATGGAATTTTTTAAAAGTCAGGAAAAAGTTCTGGCTGCTCCCGCTTATTATTGTTCTTCTGTTTATAGGTGTACTAATAGTTTTAACAAGTGGTTCGGCAATAGCTCCATTTATTTATACATTATTTTAAATACATATAATTATGTCTGAAACAATTTTAGGAATCTCAGCTTATTATCACGATAGTGCTGCTGCAATTCTTATTGATGGAGAAATCATTGCAGCTGCACATGAAGAAAGGTTTACAAGAAAAAAGCACGATTTTTCATTTCCAATAAATGCTGCTAAATATGTACTTGAAGAAGCCGGTGTTGAATATAAAGATCTGACAGCCGTTGTATTTTACGATAAACCTTATCTGAAATTTGAAAGACTTTTGGAAACCTATCATGCCTTTGCACCAAAAGGATTAACAAGTTTTCTTTCTGCCATCCCGGTCTGGATCAAGGAGAAGCTTTTTATGAAAAAAATGTTAAATGAAGAACTTGCAAAATTAGGGAAAGGAAAAATTCCCATACTTTTTCCCGAACATCATTTATCACATGCTGCAAGTGCTTTTTTTCCATCGCCTTTTGAAGAAGCGGCAATTTTAACTATTGATGGAGTAGGAGAGTGGGCAACTACAACTATCGGGCATGGAAAAGGTAACAAAATTGAAATGTTAAGAGAATTGCACTTTCCACATTCCGTTGGTTTACTTTATTCGGCATTTACTTATTATACGGGTTTCAGGGTAAACAGCGGTGAATACAAACTTATGGGACTTGCTCCTTACGGCAATTCCGAATCTTCTCAAACAAAAGGTTTTATAGAAAAAATCCTTACCAAACTCGTTGATGTCAGGGATGATGGTTCATTGCTTTTAAATATGAAATATTTCAATTATGCCACAGGTTTAAGAATGACCAACAATAAAAAATGGGAAAAGCTTTTTGGTATTCCTCCAAGAAAAGGAGAATCGGAAATTACACAGGAATATATGAATATGGCATTAGCCATACAACAGGTAACCGAAGATATTGTTTTAAAATTAGCAAAAACCGCAAAGGAATTAACTAATAGTAAATATCTGACAATGGCAGGTGGAGTAGCATTAAACAGTGTGGCAAACGGCAAATTATTATCATCAGGTTTATTTGATGATATCTGGATACAACCCGCAGCAGGAGACGCGGGCGGTGCATTAGGAGCTGCGTATGCTGCATGGTATATCTGGAAAGGCAAAAAAAGAATAGTAAATAATAAGCCTGATGCAATGAAAGGTGCTTATTTAGGACCTGAATTTACTGATAAGCAAATCTTTAACCTTGCAAGAAAATACAAAACAAAATATAAACATTATGACAGTTTTGATGAATTAATAAAAATTGTTGCAGAAAAAATTTCAGAAGGAAATGTTGTAGGTTGGTTTCAGGGCAGGATGGAATACGGTCCGAGAGCACTTGGAAACAGAAGTATTCTCGGTGATGCACGCAACCCTGAAATGCAGAAAAAAATGAACCTCAAAATCAAATACAGGGAAGGATTCCGGCCTTTTGCTCCAACGGTTTTGGAAGAAGACATCAGTAAATATTTTGTTTTAAATAATACTTCTCCATATATGCTTTTGGTCATTCCTGTTAAAGAAGACAGAAGAAATCCTGTTCCTGAAGGATATAACGATATGGAACTTTATAAAAGATTATATCATTTAAGGTCGGATGTGCCTGCAATTACTCACATTGACTATTCTGCACGGATACAAAGTGTTAATAAAAATACTAATCCGCGATACTGGAAACTCATTAATGAATTTAAAAACCAAACAGGTTACGGAGTAATTGTAAATACAAGTTTTAATGTTCGTGGCGAACCTATTGTTTGCACTCCCGAGGATGCATACAGATGTTTTATGCGTACTGAAATGGATTATCTTGTTTTGGGTAATTATCTGTTTGACAAAAAAGAACAGGAAAAATTAAAAGGAGATTCCGATTGGAAGGAAGAGTTTAAGTTGGATTAAAAACCATTACTTAAGAAGTTTGGGTTCAGTAGTTCCCATTAATTCATCATCAAATTGAGGAGACATAAAAAGAAAGGCCCATGTTAAATATGTTATAATTCCGGTCGGCATCTGACCTAAAACACCATTACCATAACTTGAACCCATAATTCCACAGAAGCCTGCCAATACTGCACTCATCTTCCATCGTAATTCGGTATTTCTTATTTTAAACATTATCAAATACGATCCTTTTGCAACAATGTATGCCAGAATAAACAAATGTAAAGTTAATCCGATTATTCCCTGTTCTGCCCAGATTTGCACGTACCAGCTATCAGTTGCAACATTAGAAAGAAATCCTTGAGGAGAAAAGCGTTTTCCCCATTCACCTGCACTACCGATCCCCCCCCCTAAAGGTCTTGTTAAAAGGTATGTTTGTAAAATTCTACGGTTTTCCAAACGAACCTGAAGTGAAGCATCCGAATCAGGGTGAAAGGCGGTTCTCATTCTTCTTATTTGGGAAACATTCTGTCCAATAAAAGTATATTTAAAAAATGCATAAGTAGCGAGAAGCAATAATGAGCCAATAATAATTACCCTGAGGTTTTTTCTATGAATAATATACACAAAAAATCCTATCAGTGGGACTATTATGGCCCCTCTCGTACCTGATATCATCATTCCGTAAAATCCTGTTATTCCCATTATCCAGAAAAATATTTTTTCACCAAATTTTTTGGAATTAATTGCACAAATTATTCCAACTACGCTGGCAGCACCCTGCGCAGCACCAAACTGCCCGGCATCACTATAGAATGAAAACACCCTTAGTTCTCCAAAAAGAATATGCGTAATAGCACCTACCTGATCAAGCCATCGTTGTTCAGCATAGTCTGGTCCGATATCCAACTGCATCCAACCTTTAATTGTAGCAAGTATTGACATTGTACCCCAGATATACAGGAATATATAAAAAAACTTAACTTTATTAAACAATAAAAATGCAAGAGGTATTACAAGCAACGGATATAAACTCATACCACGCATTGCATAAAACCATGCGGTTCTGCTTAATGCTTCAGGATTAAAAAATTCAAAAACAGAATATAAAAACCAAATCAACATTAAAAATGTTAAATCGTTTTTAGCGGGTTTTAAATCTAATTTTTTATAAAAATATTTAAAAAATAATGCAATATAAGTTAATACTAAAAAAATATCAATAGTTAAGCCTAAGGGAACATTAGTAATATAACGCATAAAACCAATAATAGTAAATCCAAGAAACAATACAGTATATAATCCAACAGGAGGGTATACAAACAGGCGGTTCATATAGATTAAGAAAGGAGGTAGCATTAGTATAACAATTGCAATCCTAATACCACTATTAGATATAATTATTCCAATAATAACAGCGAAAATTAATAAGCCTGCTATAATAAACGGGCTATTTAGTTTATCCGAACCTATATATTTTTTTAATTCTTTTGGCATTAATGATTGCTGAATTTGTCATAAAATTACAATTTTTTTTGTTTTACAATAATATTACCGGAAATATCTTTAATAATTGACTTAAAGAAACTCCAGCCTTCAGTAAATACAAATTTATAATTTAGTTTGATTTCTTCGTTTAAATAATGTAATCCAACAATAATACCAATTATTGTAAACAAAATTGTAACAAATGCAACAAGTTCAAGTGTAGTGATAAATGAGAACTGGTATCCGGTATACGGAATAATATTTAATCCAAGATTCGAATAGAAAAGAAGGGAAACTACAGCAAATACAAATAAAAATTTTGACATCATAAAAATTGCAACAATATCACCTATAATATTGGCTGAAGCCATATATATAACCTTATAAAAATTTCGTTTGGGTTTGTTAATACTATCTAATGTAACGCCTGTGAATTTATCAATAGGTATAAATAAGCCGTAAATACAAAATATTCTGAAAATATTAGCAGTATCAATATATTCCGGTCCTCCCAAAATTAAAACAAATTCTTCTGCAAATATTAATCCTATAATAATGATAGGCAGCAAAAGAAATGTTAAACCACCTGAATATGAATAAAATATTTTTTTTACCAATTTTTTATTATTATCAATACTTGCTTTTGACATACGTGGAAAAGCTGTTGCCACATAACTTCTTAAGGGGATTTCAAGTATCTCGGTCAATTTTAAGGGGATACTGTAAAAGGCAACTCCTGCTGTTCCCAGAAAAGGACTTAAACCTAATAGAAAAGTATCTGAGCTTTTTAAAAGATTGCTTCCTATAAGTGTTCCTGTAGTATATTTCCCAAAATCCAGAATAATTTTATTTGTTTTTTTATTTGCTTTAAAAAAGTGCTTAATACCATCCCATTTATACAGCAGGCAAACTATTGATGTTAATAAATTTACAACTAAGTGTGCATAAAGAATCTCAAGAACTCCCCATTTAAATATAAAAATATTAAAAACAAGAAACAAAACAAAACCACCAACATTAATAACTCTTATTAATAATATTTTATCAAATCGTTGTTCTGCATGTAAAATTGAGACAGCATTGTTAAAAGGCAGGTTTATAAAAGCCAGGATTGGATACCATATAAAAAACAATGAAAATCCGGAATCATTTATAGACTGTGGAAAAATAATATTGATTGTCCATAAAAATACTGAAATAATTATTGTGGAAATAAGACCTATCATCCAGTTAGAGCCTATCAATTTTTCTCTTTCTTCGCCTTTAGAACCTGAAAGGAAGCGGATAATTGCAGTCCTTGTTATTCCAAACCGAAGCATTTCAAAAAAATTTCCGGCTGTAATATATAATACCCATTCACCAAGGTAATTTGGAGTAAGTGTTCGGGCTAATATTATAATGCTTAAAAAACCAAAAACAGCCACAACCATGTTGCTTGCAAGAGAAAGGAAATTCTTGTTTTTTGAAATATTGGTTATTAAAGCTTTCACTTTGTTTATCTTTTATCTACTCTAAAACGTATTCGTAATTTGAAAGGATAGGTTACGATTTTTTTGATTTTTCTTCTGAGGGATTTACGTTTTTGTATTGGAATTTCGTCAATTATATCTTCAAGGGCAAATAATTCAACATCATTTAATACAAGTAGTGGTTTTTCTCTGGCAACTTCTATAATGGTATTCAAGGCTGCTATATCAGCATTTTTCCAATGATCAGTAGCTTTTACAACTAACAAAGCAACATCAACCGAATTAATAAGTTCAAGCGGATATGAGTTTAATATTATTGAAGGTATTTCAAGAAAGATATAATCATATTTATAGTTATCTTTTCTTATGTATTTACTTATAAGTAGTTCTTGAATATTTTTAATTTCTACAAATCTGTTATCAATATTATAAGTTATTGCGTAATTAAAATCTTCATCTACAGTTTGATCTTTTTCAAGAGAATAGTTTAAGTATAAAACTTTTTCGCCAAATGATCTTAGTTTTTTTATCAATTGATTAGCAATTAATGTTTTACCTGTATTGTTTTTCGTACTGAAAATTAATATGAGATATGGTTTTTCAAATGAATATACAGAGCTATGATTAATAAATAGCTTGAGGTTTTGCGCTAATATTTCAATAAGCCTGTTTCCAATATAATTATAATCAACTGATTGTGAATTAGGAATAATTCTGGGGTAAACTCCTGCAAGTTTAAGTTTAATTAGTTTAACTGCATGTGCAGGGTTTTTAATTGTAGAATCAAAATATTCTAACATTAAAATTATAAATGCAACGATTACAAAACCTATAACTGCACCAATTAAAATAAGATATTTGGCTTTTGAAGGATTTGCCTGAATTGGGAAAAAGGGCTCATCAACCATTTTAACATTTGTAGCCATTTCAAGATTTTGTTGTTTCATCTTAGCTTGATTAAGGCTGTGAAGCAATTCGAGGAATGATTGTTCGGCAACACTTATTTCGCGTTCAATACGTTTTAACATAGCACCTAATGGTGCAAATATTTGATAAACTTTCAAGAAATCCAATTTCCTGCGGCTTAATACTTTAAGGCTTGCTTTTGCTTCTTCGTAAGTTATGGAATTTTCCAGCCATTCTACCAGAATATCTTTTATTGGTATTCCTTCATTTGAATGAGTGTATAAGTAAAGTTGATCAACATAAAGTTTAATTTTGTTCTTGATATGTTTTTGCTGGTCTTTTAGTCTATCGAGATTATCTCCTATATAAGGATCATATTCATTTGATATTTCATTTATAGCTATCTTTTCTGAGATTTCAGATAGTTTTTTCATATTCTTTGTAATCTCATCGCTTTTCAGATAAATGCTGTCCTTAGCAGTAAGTTTTGTTCTAAGTTCTTTTAATGCTGCTGCTGATGCTGCTAATCTTATTTGTTCATTCTGATAGTATAGGTCAAGGTCTTCTTTTTGGGCAGCAATATATTTACTCTGTTCGTAGTAATTAATAATGTTATTTTTTTGATTGAATCTAAGAAGTCTGTCTTCTGCTTTTTGTAAACGAGCATTAGCCGAATCAACCTGCTTCTTAAAATATTCTACAACAGCACTTGTTTGATTGATTCTTAACTGCTTATAATTAATAATAAAAACATCTGTTAGAATTTTAAGTGTTTGTTGACAAATTCCCGGATCATCAGATTGAAACGTAATTTTTATAAAGTCGGAATTACTTATTCTTTCAACCCTGCAATTAGCTTTGATCTCCTGGAGACTATAATTTTTATGAACATAATGAAGCAATTCGTATATAAAGTTCGAATCACTTGAATTATAATAAGCTGTAAAATTATTAACTGTTTGGTTATAATCACTTATATTAATTCCCGGAGGCACTATTGGATCTTTACTAAACATGATTCTTTCTGAAGAAGTAGCAATTTCTTTTTTAGCTTCAAAGAGTTCTATATCGGGAGACAGTGATTTTGAATATTCTTTTTCAGTATTATTATTTTTATTATATTTACCTGTCTGGCTAATAATAAGACTCATTCCAACAGGTAATGATGAATTTGTATTTAAATTATTTAACCGCCTTAAATCATTCAGGCTAACGCCGTATTTTTTAGAAATTGAGAATAGTGTTTCGCTCGGTAAAACAGTATGATATTGATTTTTTATTGAGCCACCTTTGCTGATAATAAGTACCTGTCCGATATCAACTGAATTTCCCGGGAGATTATTTAAATCAATTAATTCTCCTACCGATATACCATACATACTGGAAAT
>JAUWKH010000103.1 GCA_030614305.1 Bacteroidota bacterium | reverse complement strand
TTTTATTTTTTTGATAATTGATTTTTGGAATTTGTTTGTTATTTGTTTTTTGTTATTTGGTCCCGAAAGCTTTCGGGATTAATTCAAGAATTGTTTGACTTTATGGACAGACTAATTAAAACCAATTAATAAATGATAAGTATATGTATCAGCAATATATTTATGACAGGTATTTTAAATTTTTTGCATATAATACAATAAATAGTACGGTAATTAGTAATCCTAAAAACGGAAATTCAAGTGAAGGAGAATATATTGAAGGAATAATAAGTAATACTATTTGTGCAACAGTATAAATGTGAAATCCTATTTTTTTTAGTTTCCACATTTGTATTGCTCCGAATAATGAAACTGAATAAAAGATAAAACTTATAATAAAAAATTCAACCTTTAACGACAAAAATAAATCAACACCCGGAAATGTCAACTTTTCACTTTGAACAATTTCTATAAATGAATCATAATTAAGTGAAATAATCAGATTGGAAAATGCTGCCAATCCGCTTCCTATAAAGGTTAAAATACATAAAACTGTTAAAAGCTCCGGTCTTTTGTTAGTTTTCTGCGAACCGTCCTGATAATTTGAATCTTCCATAAATTGAATTTCAGGTATACAAAGCTAAAAAAAATATTCGAAATAATAATAAATCAGTGTATTAATCAATTCCTATTCTCTCCCGATAGCTATCGCGATTGAGGATAGATTTTAAAAATGGGGAATAAAGGTATAAGGGGAATAAGGGTATAAAAGTATTCCCCTTATTCCCCCTATTTCCCTATTTCCAATACTCCATTACTTCAATATTCCATTACTCCCATATAATTTGTTAAGAAATTCTCATTATTAATCTAATACTTATTATTTAAAATAGCTTAACTTAATCCAAACTTCCAATTTCTTTTTCAACCTCCTCAAGTATTTCGCATGATTTAACCAATTCTTTCATCTTATTATGATCATCATACAGAGGACGGTCAATTTCTAGGAAATCAACATATTTTCTTACAACTTCTTTTGCTTTTGTTACCCCTTTACCGAATTTGTAATCGCGGAAATCCAATGCCTGTGCTGCAGCCATTATTTCAATTCCTAATATACCATAAGCATTATCAAGTATCTGGAAGTTTTTAAGAGCAGTATTCATTCCCATAGAAACAAAATCTTCCTGATCGGCTGCTGCCGGAATTGATTGTATTGATGCCGGAGCTGAAAGTATCCGTTGTTCAACTATTTGCATGTCGGCAGTATATTGACTTAACATTAATCCTGAAAACATGCCTGCACCCTTTGTTAAAAATGCCGGTAAGCCTACGCTCAATGCCGGGTTGTTCAAACGGTTCATTCTTCGTTCAGACATAACACTTATCATTGTAATAGCAATTCCTGCCATATCCATAGGAAGTGAAACGGGTGATCCCTGGAAGTTTGCACCTGATAATTGAAGATTTTCTTCGGGAAAGAAAACCGGATTATCGCCAACACCATTCAGTTCAATTTCAACCTGTGAACGGGCATAAACAAGTGCATCGAGAGCAGCACCAATAACCTGTGGTGTTGACCTCATAGAATAAGCATCCTGAACTTTACATTTTACTATTTGTTCTTTAAGGTCGCCGCCATCAACTAATTTATTGATTGCATTTGCACATTTTATAGCACCTTTAAAACCGCGTATTTCATGCAACTTAGCTGTATAGGGTTTCATATTCGCTTTCAAGGCTTCCAATGACATAGCAGCACCGATTTCTGCTTGTTTTAACCACCTGTTGGCGTCGAAAAGAAATATAGCGCTCATGGCCGTAAGTACATTTGAGCCATTGATAGTTGCCAATCCGTCACGCGCTTGTAATCCCGGTACAGGAATTCCTGCTTTATCAAGAGCTTCTTTACCATCATATAATTTGCCTTTATAGTATGCTTTTCCTTCGCCCATCATCAATAATGCTATTTGTGACATAGGGGCAAGGTCGCCACATGCACCAACTGAACCTTTTTCACAAACCCAGGGAGTTACACCTTTATTTAACATATCAACCAGAGTTTGTGTAATTTCAAGACGTGAACCTGAATTGCCGTGAGCATGCACGTTAATTCTGCCAAGCATTGCGCCCCGCACATATTCAATTGGAAATGGCTCGCCAATACCTGCAGCATGGTTGTAAACCAGGTATTTTTGAAAATCTTTTATCTGGTCATCATTTAAAACCATTTCGGAAAACTCTCCGATTCCTGTATTTACGCCATACATAATTTCGCCTGCAACAATCTTTTTCTCAAGCATTGCCCTGCATACATTTATTCTTTTTATTGCGTCGGGATGAAGTTCAACTTTTTCGTTGTTACGTGCTACATTAACCACATCCTCTATTGTTAATCCTGAACCATTTATTATTAAAGTCATTTTATTTTCTCCTATATTTTTATTTGTGCTATTTATTATATTTAAATGTAAAAAATTATTTTTATTGATTAAAAGTTATTGGAATTCTTTGCGAAATAGGTGATAAGTAAAATTTTGCAAAGATAAAGATAGGTTAATAAAGTGCTGTCCTGTTTATTTTGATTATAAATTTTAATATCCAGTTTTGCATTTGAATTATTTTATTTTGAAGTGCAAAAGTATAAAATATTTATTTACACGGTTTTATTTTTTAATAAATCATTGATGAATTGAGAAACAGATAATTTCATCTGTTCTCCTGTATTCATATTCTTAACTGTAAGGATTTCATCTTTCATTTCATTTTCTCCAACTAAAACCACATAGGGAATTTTTTTATTATTGGCATACGACATTTGCTTTTTTATTTTAACCGGCTCGGGATATATTTCGGCATTGATACCTGCTTTACGGATTTCTGAAAGTAAAGAAAGGCAATATTTTTCTTCTTCTTTACCGAAATTAACGAACATTATTTGTGTTGTGGTACGGCTTTCTTCAGGAAATAAATCGAGTTCTTTCATAACATCATAAATCCTGTCCGCGCCAAAAGATATTCCGACACCTGAAATATCGGGCAAACCGAAAATGCCTGTCAGGTCGTCATAACGTCCGCCACCACATATACTTCCGATAGGTACATCTTTCGCAATAACCTCAATTATTATTCCTGTATAATAATCCAATCCGCGGGCAAGTGTTAAATCTAACTGGAATTTTGCCGTTATATTCAATTCTTTCAGTTGTTTCATAACTTGTATTGTTTCCTCAATGCCTTCCATCCCGATTTTCGAATTCTTTAAGATTTCCATAAGTTTAGGAAATTTTTCCTTAAGTTTTCCTTTCAGATTAATTATTGGTTGCAGTTGTTCTATAGCTTTTTTAGAAACTCCTTTTAAAGCTAATTCTTCATTAACCTGTTCTATACCGATTTTATCAAGCTTATCAATGGCAACGGTTATATCAACAATTTTATCACCTTCTCCGATAACTTCTGCGATGCCGCTTAAAATTTTACGGTTGTTAATTTTTACAATTGAAGAAATTTTAAGTTTATCAAACACATCATCAATAATTTGAACAAGTTCAACTTCATTTAATAATGATTTGCTTCCGATAACGTCCACATCACATTGATAAAATTCGCGATAGCGACCCTTTTGAGGGCGGTCGGCTCGCCATACGGGCTGTATCTGGTAACGTTTGAACGGGAAAGTAATGTCATTACGGTGCTGGACAACATATCTTGCAAACGGAACCGTTAGATCAAATCGTAATCCTTTTTCAGAAATTAAAGGTGTTAATTTATTGGAAGTCAGGCCGGGTTTGTCCCGGATGTTGACTTTAGAAAAATAATCTCCTGAATTTAATATTTTAAATAAAAGCTTGTCTCCTTCTTCACCATATTTTCCCGTCAAAGTTGAAAGATTTTCCATTACAGGAGTTTCAATCGGGAGGTAACCGTATCGTTGAAAAATTTCTTTAATAATATTAAAAATATAATTTCTTCTCACCATTTCGGCAGGGGAGAAGTCGCGTGTTCCTTTAGGTATTGAAGGTTTTTGTGTCATTTAAAAATTAAAATTAATTTCCATATTTTTTTAAATAAATACAAATTTAAACGATTTTTAATTCATGGAGTATTTTTTTATTGAAATCCAAAGCATTATCATCACTTTCTTTTGGTGCCCATGGAGCAAAATGTTTGTCATCTTCCGGATTATAAGGGCCGTCTTTAACTTCATAAGCAACTGAATCTTTTTCCAGACTGATAATAACATGCCAGGTTCGTGAAGGGATTTCTGCACCGTAATTACCTTTTGAGGCATCAAGTATTATATGGTCGGTTATGTTTCCGTCATCATCAAATTCCACTACTAAAATTCTTCCACGTAAAACAAAAAAAGCTTCTCTTTTATCAGGATTTTCGTGCTTGTGAGGTTGAATATAAGTATCAGGCTCAATTGCGTTGAGCATACGTTGTAAAGTATCCTCCGGTTTTTTATGAAAATTGTAATTTTTTCTTTTACGTGGAGATTTTTTTGCCTTGTCGGAAGTTATACTTATAAACTGTTCGTTGATTTTTATCATTGTCAATAATTATAACATTAGTTCTTCAAGCTTTTCAGTAGCTTTTTCCCAATTATAATTATTCAGGACAAAATTATAACCGTTCAAAGCGATTTCATCTGCTTTATCTTTATTATCAAGCAAATAAATAATATGTTGTGCATATTCTTCAGCAGAATCACCAATTTTAATTTCTTTACCGGATTTTGCATTAAGTGCATTATTTGCAAGATGTGAGCTTATGCAAGGAATTTTCATAGCCATTGCTTCCAGGAGCTTATTTTGCAAGCCCGTTCCGATTTGCATGGGGGCAATAAAAATTCTGGCTTTGGCATAACATTCCCTAATATCTTCAACCCAGCCTGTTACATGAACATTTTTTGATTTAACTGCAATTACTTTTCTGTCGGGGTTTGCTCCTGCAATCAATACTTTAATTTCCGGTTTATTTCTTCTTACAATCGGAATGATTTGTTTAACCAGAAACTCAACCCCATTAACATTTGGCGGATATCCCATATTACCGGTAAACACTATGTCGTATTTTTTTTTTCTGTTAATAGGTTTGAAAAAATCCGTATCAACCCCATTCATAACTATAACTATTTTATCTTTTTCGGGATGTGGTATTAACTCGCGATCGGGTTCTGAAATTATGATTTTATTGTCAAAATAATCAAAAATTTCGTTCTCATATTTCAAAAGCCTTTTGTACTCAAGTTTTAAGAAAGGTTTTAAATAAAATGGAGAACTATGTATTCTGCGTTCTACACCTTTTGAAAATACATCTTGATAATCAAGAGTTTTTGGAATATTCTTATCTTTTACATATTCTGCTATACGTATAAGCTGGCAGAAGATATGATCAGGTTTGGTTTCGCTAATAATTTTATTTATGCGTTTTTTTGCCCTGCGACTAAAAAAGTAGCCTGTCTGCAAAGGTTTTCCATTAAAAAAAGCTAATAAAACATTAAATAATATACTGAATTTTGAAATGTCAAAAAAATTAATTGAGCGGCAATAAGGTTGCAATGCCTGAAAAGCTTTTTCTTTATTTACTTTTGAGTCGTTGATGGCAAATAAAGTGATTTTATTGTTTTTGGAAAGATATTTAATATGATTAAAAGCACGCAATTTATCTCCTTTTTCAAGCGGGTATGGGATTCTCGATAGAAGAATAAGAATTTTCATTACATTAACTATAAGAAACTTTATTAACTCGTTTTATCCGTAAATATAAAATTCAAAAATCATAAAATTTTTTCATAAAATTTAACTAATCGTTGAATAATTTTTTTATTGTTGTGTTGGTCGCTGATAAGTTTTTTAGCATATTTCCCTATATTGTCGCATAAATCACGGGTTTCAACGCATTTTTTTACTGCCTCAAAAAATTCATCAGCCGTATTTGCAATTAAAATATTTTTTCCATTTTCATAATTAATTCCTTCGGCACCAATTTTAGTTGAAATTATTGTTTTACCAAGAGCCATTCCTTCAATAATTTTTATCCTTATTCCGCTGCCTGAGAAAAGCGGCACTATCATCACCGCTTTTGAAGTGATAAATTCTTTTGCATCATCAACTTCGCCTAAAACAACAACATTCGGATATTTGCAATTAGTAAGCCAGTCGGGCATTTCTCGACCCGCAAGATAAAATTTTAAATCAGGAAAATGATTATTGATTTTTTTCCAGACATTTTCCAAAAACCACCTAATCCCTTCTTCGTTAGGTATCCAGTTCATTGCCCCGATATGAAACAAAGATGGAAACTCATAATCTGATTCAAAACCGGAAAATTTTTCGGGATCTATCCCAAACGAGATATCAATTGTAGGGATTTTCAGATTATGGTTTATAAAATAACCGGCATCTTTTTTTGTAATACCTGCAATCCCGTCATATTTATTCAATGAAGAAATTTCATAATTTTTCAGTGT
>JAUWKH010000239.1 GCA_030614305.1 Bacteroidota bacterium | reverse complement strand
TATAATTAAAATATATTTTATCCACTAATTTGACCCGTGACCAAACAAAATAACTGTTCCAGAAAAATCAATTAACTTTGTGAAACAGTCTCTTAAATTTTAAACTGAAATGTTTACTTTAGCATGAAAACCGAAACAATTGAAAATGACTATTTGGACTTGCAACAAAAAGTTGGACATTTTTTTTAAGACCTATGCTACATATTTAAATTGATAATATTCTAATTCCGCTTCATAAGGAGTTTTATATCCCAATGAAGAGTGTAGTCGTTTTTTGTTATACCACACTTCTATATACTCAAAAATGTTAGTTTTAGCTTTCTCTATAGATTTAAATTCATTTCCATAGATTAGTTCAACTTTTAAAGTTTTAAAAAAGGATTCTGCTACTGCGTTATCCCAACAATTTCCTTTTCTACTCATAGATTGTGTAACCAAAGTATTTGATCTAATTATTTTTCTAAATTCATTAGATGCGTATTGTATACCTCTATCGGAATGAAAAAGTAGATTTATAGTTATTTTTCGTTTACTAACAGCCATTTTCCAAGCTGGTATAATAGTTTGACTTGTATATAATCTGGTGCTTAATGACCAACCTATAACTTGTCGATCATATAAATCGATAATTGTAGTTAAATACAGCCAACCTTTTTGAGTTTTGATATACGTAATATCAGACACCCAAACTTGATTTAATCGACTAGGATTAAAGTTTCTGTTTAATAAATTTCTACAAACTGGATAACTATGATTTGAGTTTGTAGTAACTTTAAATTTCTTTCTATGTTTACTAATCCAGTTATTATTACGCATAATTTTAGCTACTCTTCGCCTTGAAATACAATAATTATTACGCTTTAACTGCTCTGCAATCCTGGTAGAACCATAGCGCTGTTTACTCTCTTGAAATTCTTTTTTTTGTTTATATTAATCAGTAAGTACCCCACCTATTAATCGAAAAGTATACCACTTAGCAAACCTTGATCGTCAAAAAAAGGCGTTCAATAAACATGATAAGTATGTATACAAAACAAGAAATAATATTACGCAGTCACCGAGACGGTTCAAGCAGGCGACAAATATCGAGGGAATTAGCAATAAGCCGTAAGACGGTTTCCAAGTACATTGACCAATACGATTTATTGCTGGACTCAGGGAAGACACACTCTGAGGCACTATCTGTTTGTTTGTCTGAAGCACCGACTTACAACAGTAATACCAGAAGCAAAATACGGCTCACTCAAGAAGTTCAATCAGCCATTGATTTGCTATTGGAACAAAACCAAAAGAAGCGAGCCAGTGGTCTATCTAAGCAGCAGTTGAAGAAGATTGATATACTGGCATCGTTACACCAACAGGGTTTTGACATTGGTTACACAACAGTTTGCAATTATATCCGTGGTAAAGAAACCTTCCCTCGTGAGCAGGAAGCATTTATTCGTCAAGTGATAGAACCGGGCAGCAGTTGCGAGTTTGACTGGGGAGAGGTTAAACTAACAATATCTGGCAGGCAGTGTAAATTTCAACTTGCTGTATTTACCAGCGGGTATAGCAATTACCGTTATTCACTTCTTTTTGATCGTCAGGACACCTTAGCATTTGTGGAATCACACGTTGCATTTTTTTCATTTACCGGAGGTATTTACAGGGAAATGGTTTATGATAATATGCGTGTAGCGGTATCTAAGTTTGTAGGCAAGTATGAAAAAGAACCTACCCGGGCATTGCTTGATTTACGAGGTCATTACCAATTTGGTCATCGTTTTTGCAATGCTTACAAAGGCAATGAAAAGGGTCATGTTGAGCGGAGTGTAGAGCATGTGAGACGTAAGGCTTTTGGACTAAAAGATAATTTTACTACTTTGCAAGAAGCCAATAATCACCTATTGACTGCACTTAAAAAAATAAACAATACCAAGCAGCAGCTTACAGGTAAAAGTGCAAATGAGATGTTTACTGAAGAAAAGGAGCATTTAATTAAGCATACCGAACCTTTGGCGTTTTCTGATTACGAGCAATTACGTGTAGATAAATATGCCACCATAAGTTACCGTACTAACCGGTATTCAGTCTCAGACAAACTAGTGGGTAAGTTTGTTGATGTTAAAATTTACAGTTCAAAATTAAAAGTTTTTTACGATAATAAGTTTGTCGCCTGCCATGAAAGGGCTTATGGAAAACACCAATGGGTAATTGCCATTGAACATTACCTAGATACCTTTAAACGAAAACCAGGGGCGCTTCCTGGTAGCCTTGCCTTAACGAGTAGGAAACAGTTAAAAAGAATCTATGACTCTTGGTTTACGGATGCTTCCCGAGATTTTATAGAACTATTGCACTATTGCCACCAAAACCAAATAGAGGATATCCATTTAGCTGCAACAGTGGAACGATTAACCAATAAAGGCAAGGACAATGTCACGTCAGAAAAACTCATAGCCTTATTAGGGAATAAACCATCGGCAGGGATTAATTCCTCGCACAAATTGACCCAGACCGGCTATCTGGCAAAAAATCATTTAATACAAACCGCTCAATTGATGGGCTAAAAACCAACTAGAAATGACACATAACAATATAAATGAACAAATAGTAAAGTACAGTAAAGAACTGCGGTTGCCCACCTTTAGGCATGAATTTAAACAACAGGCAATAGAGGCCGCAAAACAACAATTAGATCATGAAACATTCTTGCTTCATCTTATGGAAAAGGAGTACGAAACACGGCTTGAAAACCGAAAGAAGTCACAAATTCGGCAGGCAGGATTTCCATCAAAAATGTACCTATACGACCTAAAACGAGATCTATTGCCAGCAGATGCCGCTGAAAAACTACCATTGCTAGAAAGGCTGGACTTTATTGGTTCGGGACAAAATATAGTATTGTCTGGAAACCCAGGAACAGGAAAGACACACATAGCCGTAGGTCTTGGACTCAAAGCGTGTATGCAAGGCTACAAGGTACTTTTCACCTCTGTACACAGACTGCTTACCCAGCTCAGGGAGTCACACTCAGAACGTATATTAAGGCAAGTAGAATCTCGTTTTGAAAAATATGATTTAGTGATATGCGATGAATTTGGTTACGTTTCATTTGATAAGAATGGTGCGGAACTTTTGTTTAACCATTTATCACTCAGGGCAGGCAGAAAATCAACAATTATCACTACCAATCTTGGTTTCGAGCGTTGGGATGAAATATTTGGAGATGCTGTTTTAACCGCCGCTTTGGTTGACCGATTAACACATAAAGCTTATCTGGTAAACATGAATGGCGAATCATATAGGTTAAAAGAAACAAGAGAAATGAACCAAAAATAAAAAAACCATGAAATCAAAAAATGTGAAAATCCGTAGCCCTCCCTAATCTTTCTTTCCCGGGGTACCCCGGGAAAGAAAGATTAGACTTTTTTATTTATTAAAAATGGTATACTTTTGAATTGAAATACTGGTATACTTTTCGATTAATATAAACAGGATGCTGTGGTTTTTATGCCCATCGAGCCTTTGAGAGTTATGGTTGGCAATCATTAGTGGTAAATCCTGCTGATATTCATAGAAAGGGTAAGGAGAGGTTTACCAAGACAGACC
>JAUWKH010000184.1 GCA_030614305.1 Bacteroidota bacterium | reverse complement strand
TTTTTTATCTTATTTATTGTTGAAAGAAAAAATAACTTAGAATACAAACAGAAAATATGAAACAACTAATCGAATGTGTACCCAACTTCAGCGAAGGCAGGGATATGAGCATAATCAAACAAATTACTAATGAAATTGAAACAGTTGACGGTGTAAAACTTCTTGATGTTGATCCGGGAGCTGCCACAAACCGTACTGTTGTTACTTTTGTTGGAACACCTGATGAAGTTATTGAAGCAGCTTTCAGAGCAGTGAAAAAAGCATCGGAAGTAATAGATATGAGCAAGCATAAAGGCGAACATCCCCGGATGGGTGCAACTGATGTTTGTCCTTTAGTTCCGGTTGCCGGAATTACAATGGAAGAAACAGTTGAGTATGCACGGAAATTAGCCAAGAGAATTGGTGAAGAACTTGAGATACCGGTTTATTGTTACGAAAATGCTGCTTTTACAGAAGAGAGGCGGAATCTTGCAAATTGTCGCTCAGGCGAATATGAAGGCATGCAGGAAAAACTTACCGATCCGCATTGGAAACCGGATTTTGGTCCTGCAAAATTTAATGCTAAAGCAGGTGTTACAGCAGTTGGTGCCCGTGATTTTCTTGTTGCATTTAATGTAAATTTAAATACAACTTCTACCCGCAGGGCAAACTCGGTTGCTTTTGATGTGCGTGAACGTGGCAGGGCTAAAAGAGAAGGCGATCCTGTAACAGGAAAAATTGTTAAAGATAAAAACGGTAATACAGTGATGATTCCCGGTTCATTAAAATGTGTTAAAGGAATCGGCTGGTTTATTGAGGAATACGGTATCGCACAGATTTCGATGAATTTAACAAATATCAGTATTACGCCTGTTCATATAGCTTTTGATGAAACATGCAGAAAAGCAGAAGAAAGAGGTATTAGAGTTACAGGTTCCGAATTGGTTGGATTAATTCCTTTGCAAGCTATGCTGGATGCAGGAAAGTATTTTCTGGGAAAACAAAAACGTTCGGTTGGTGTTTCTGAAAAAGAATTACTTAAGATAGCAGCAAAATCAATGGGACTGGATGATCTGAAACCATTCAATCCGAAAGAAAAGATAATTGAATATATGCTTGAAGATGATGATAAGAAAAAACTTATTGACATGTCTATAACTGATTTTGCTGATGAAACTGCTTCGGAATCACCTGCACCGGGAGGTGGTTCAATTTCGGCTTATGTAGGTTCATTGGGGGTATCATTAGCAACTATGGTTGCAAATCTTTCATCTCATAAACGTGGCTGGGATAACAGATGGGAGGAATTCTCAAACTGGGCTGAAAAAGGTCAGAAAATCAAAGATGAATTATTACATCTTGTTGATGAAGATACAAATGCTTTTAATAAAATTATGGAAACATTCGGCTTGCCAAAAGGCAGCAATGAGGAAAAAGCAGCCCGGCAGGAAGCCATTCAGGAAGCATCAAAATATGCCATTGAAATTCCGTTTAAAGTTATGCAGAAAGCTTATGAATCAATGGAAATCATTAAAGCTATGGCAGAGATTGGAAATCCTAATTCTGTTTCCGATGCAGGCGTCGGAGCCCTTTGTGCCAGAACAGCCGTAATGGGTGCATTTTTAAATGTTAAAATCAATGCTTCCGGTGTGGATGACAGTGATTTTGTTAATGAAAAACTTTCAAAAGGATTGGAAATTGAAGAAAAAGCCAAAGAGTTTGAAGCTGAAATTTTAAGGATTGTGAATAATAAAATAACCTAACCTAACAGGTCTTTATCCGACCTGTTAGTGTCTTATTTTTCATTTTCTTGCATTTTTCCATACGGATTCCATTTGGTCATTAGCAGAAAATTTCAAATAACAAGCATCAAATAACAAATAATAATCAAACTTCAATGTACGAAATTCCAAACATTTTGATTTTATACCGCTTCTATTGTAAATTTTAAAAAAATTGCTGAATATCTTCGACTAAGATTAGCTTTGTTTTAGCAAACTTAATCAGTCTTAGTATAATAACGTTTCATGTCATTGGTATTTTGGATTTGGAATTTATTTGATATTTGGAATTTGATATTTGGAATTTTCAGTTTATCTGGGTTAGGTTAATTCTTCTTCCAGCATGGTTTTTAGTTTAGCTGGTTGGAGACTCCTGAAAATTTCACCTTCTTTGCTAAGAGCTAATTTGCCTGTTTGTTCTGAAATTACAATTGCAATTGCATCAGATTGTTCGGTGATTCCAATAGCTGCCCTGTGTCTTAAACCCATCCTTTTTGGGATTTCAGGGCTACTGGAAACAGGAAGAATACAGCCGGCAGCTTTAATACGGTTATCAGCAATTATCATTGCTCCATCGTGTAAAGGGCTGTTTTTGTAAAAAATATTTTCAATTAACTGTGAAGAAATATTTGCATCAATAATTTCACCGGTTTCAATAAACTGCCTTAGCTCATTTCTTTGTGCTATGACAATCAATGCACCTTCTTTTGAATCAGCCATTCTTTGGCATGCTAAAATTATCTGATCAATATCAATGGGATTTTGAAAATTAAGATTCCAGAATAAAAATTTTTTTCGTTTTTTTCTGATGAACCCGGGTGTGCCTAATGCTAATAAAAACTTCCTTATCTCGGGCTGAAAAATTACGATTAAGGCAATAAATCCAACACTTATAAAAGCTCCCAAAATTTCACTTAAAAGATCCATTTCCAAAGCTTTTACAATTCTCCATATCAGGAATATTGCAACTATCCCGAAAAAAATATTAATGGCAACAGTGCCTTTCAGAAGATTATATAACACATATAAAAGTGCAGCAACAAGCAGAATGTCAATAATATCAAGAAGACGAATGCCAATAAATCCGGTAATTAATAATTCAATCAAGATGTTACTAATTAGTTTAATAATTAAGTTCTCTAATTAATCTGTTAATAATATTTGCAAATTTAGTATAATTAATCAGATTCATTAAGTTCAGATACAATTTTTATTGCTTCAATAGCTTCTTTTACATCATGAACTCTTAGTATATCAGCACCTTTCAGCAGGGCAATTGTATTTAAAACAGTTGTTCCGTTAAGAGCATCTTTTGGTTTTGTGTTTAAAACTTTATTAATCATTGATTTTCTTGACAGGCCAGCAAGCACAGGTACGCCAAGACTTTTAAACGTATCAAGATGGCTCAGGATTTGATAATTATGCTCAACTGTTTTTCCAAACCCAAAACCGGGGTCAATTATTATATTGTTTACTCCAATTGTTTTTAATTCTTCAATTTTCTTGAAGAAAAAATCTTTGATTTCTTTAACTACATTTTTGTAAGTTGGATTTATCTGCATGTTTTGTGGAGTTCCCTTAATATGCATAATTATATATGGAACTTTAAGTTTGGCAATGGTCTCAAACATCCTGTTATCGAAATTTCCTCCTGAAATGTCATTAATAATATCAGCGCCGTTATCAACTACAATTTCGGCTATTGACGACCTGTATGTATCAATAGAAATTATTGTACCGGAAAAATATTTTCTTATGATTTTTAATACCGGTAATAACCTTGCAATTTCATTTTCTTCAGACACTTTATCAGCACCTGGTCTCGTTGAAACTGCTCCAATGTCAATAATTGCAGCACCTTCCAATAACATTTTATCACATTGAAAAAGAATATCTTTTTGTGTTTTATGCTTTCCACCATCATAAAATGAATCAGATGTGATGTTTAAAATTCCCATCACAGCAGGCTTTTCAAGATTTAATATTTTACTGTTATTTTTCAATGTGTGATTTGATGAAAAAAATGTATTTTTATCGGCTGAAATATTTTTGTATAATCATTCGTTAAATTTTTTGCTAAAATAATAAATCTATGAATAACAATACTTCAGAACAATTTGATTTAGCAATTAAATTGTGTAAAGAAATATTCCTGACGAAAATGAAAGATTATGGAACTGCATGGAGAATTCTAAGAACCAGTTCTTTAACAGATCAGATTTATATTAAGGCAAATCGTATCAGGAGTATAGATACTAAAGGAACAAAAAAAATTAATGAAGGAATAAAACCCGAATTTATCGGTATTATTAATTATTCTGTTATGGCACTGATTCAACTTGAGCTTGGATGTGAAAATAAGCTTGATTTAAGTTCTGATGAGGTTGAGGAATTTTATGATAAATATGTGAAATTAGCCAAGAGTCTAATGCAGGATAAAAACCATGATTATGGCGAAGCATGGCGGAATATGAGAATAAGCTCGCTTACAGATATTATTTTAATGAAATTACTGAGAATTAAACAAATTGAAGATAACGAAGGAGAAACATTTATCTCGGAAGGAGTTGATGCAAATTATTATGATATAATTAATTATTCTGTGTTCGCACTGATAAAATTAATGGAG
>JAUWKH010000313.1 GCA_030614305.1 Bacteroidota bacterium | reverse complement strand
AGTGTTTAGTTCAGAATGTTCGAGTTCGTCCCGATAATTATCGGGATGCGAAGTCATTTAAGATTAGGAGTCCGTACGGATGACTAATCTTAAATACGAGCGTAACGAAGAAATCGGACATTATGGACAAACACTAATTATACACTTACCTTTTATATAATATTTGGTCGAGAACTTTATCAGCCAAACGACTGGCACCTATACGAAAATAATTTTTATCAAGCCATTTATCTCCAAGAATATCCTTAACCAAAACCAGATAATTTAACGCTTGCCAGGGTTCTGAAATTCCTCCGGCAGGTTTGACACCAATCATTTTATCTGTTTTTTCATAATACTCTTTAATAGTATCAAGCATAACAATAAAAGCCGGTTCAGTAGCAGCAGGTGAAATTTTCCCTGTAGATGTTTTGATAAAATCAGCACTTGCATTGATAGCTATTTCACTTGCTTTTCGGATATTTATTAATGATTCAAGCTCGCCGGTTTCAAGTATCACCTTTAAATGTATGTCTCCGCAAACTTCTTTGATTGCAGCAATTTCATCAAATACTTCCTGAAAATTTCCTTCAAGAAATTTCCCTCTTGAAATTACCATATCAATTTCATCAGCACCTTCATTAATTGCATATTTAACTTCCTCAATTTTGACAAATAATGGAGATTGCCCACTTGGAAAAGCACCTGCAACTGAAGCTACTTTTATACCGGTATCTTCAAGATTCTTTTTTGCAATTCTAACAAAAGGAGGATAAACACAAACAGCAGCTACATTTGGAATTCCTTTGCCTTTTAATTTGTATCCCTTTGCTTTATCACA
Source organism: Bacteroidota bacterium (assembly GCA_030614305.1). Lineage (GTDB taxonomy): Bacteria > Bacteroidota > Bacteroidia > Bacteroidales > JADFUO01 > JADFUO01. The sequence goes on along the minus strand of JAUWKH010000313.1, from coordinate 1,741 downwards.
TAAGCTTATAATTTTATTTTCCGTATCGGAACCTTCTAAGATTGTAAGGTCAATTATACTTAAAATCTTTTTGTAAGCATCATTTTTATTTATCTTATCTTTCCAATTATTATTAATGTTTTTTATTAAGTTCTGAATTTCACTTTTTTTTATTCCGGAATATTTATTAAAATCAATCATATAATTTTTCTGTTTTTATATCAATATTATTTAAATTTGTCTGCTAAAATTAATCTCCTGATTAAATCTTAACAAATTTAATAAATTTAATAATCATTAAGTTTTATGGACAAAAATAAATTTCCTTTAGTTTCAATAATAACAATTAATTTTAATTTATTAGATGTTACCTGCGACCTGCTTGATTCCCTTAGAAAAATTACTTATCCGAATTATGAAGTAATTGTAGTTGATAATGCTTCAAAAGAAGATCCAACCGAAATTTTAAAAGAAAAATATCCCGAAGTAATAACAATCAGGAGTGAAGAAAATTTAGGTTTTGCAGGAGGAAATAACCTTGGAATACGCAGTGCAAAAGGAAAATACCTGATGATGCTTAATAACGACACCGTTGTTGAACCCGATTTCTTAGAACCTTTGGTTGAAACCATGGAAAGCAATCCCAGAATTGGAATGGCAGCTTCAAAAGTCAGGTTTTATCATCATCCTGAAATTATCCAGTATGCAGGTTCCGAGCCAATGACCAGATTCACAGCTACAAGCAATTTTTTTGGTACTAATCATAAAGATGTCGGGCAATATGACGTGCAGGAACCAACTCCTTTTGCTTCAGGTGCAGCTATGATGACATCAAGAAAAGTTTGTGAAGAAGTTGGTTTAATGGCAAATTTTTTCTTTTTGTATTACGAAGAGCTCGACTGGCAGGAAAGAATACAAAAAGCCGGATATTTAATTTATTATGTTCCAAAATCGCTTGTTTTCCATAAAGAAAGTATGAGTGTTGGAAGAGAAAGTGCTTTGCAGGCATATTGGAAAACCCGTAACCGACTTTTATTGATCCGTAGAAATTTTAATACTTTTGATGTATTTATCAGTTTTATATATCTTACTCTTATCTCCACTCCTTATAGAATTATTAAATATTTATTTCAATTAAGATTTAAATCAATAAAAGTTCACTTGATAGCTTTAGGTTGGCACTATTATAATTTATTTAATTTTAAGAGAATACATCAGAATGATCATTTAAAAAAATAACTCATTTTATACTAATTACTTTCCTTTTTTTAAACAAGAATAAATAATAAAACAATTATCCGAATTCGTATAAAGTATCCCTTTTCGTATCAACAAATACTTTAGTTATTCTTTTCATTTTCAGTAAATTACAATAACTCATCATAATATATATACATATATAATAACAAATCGTTTACAAATGTAATGTTTGTTATTTACATCTAATTGATTTCCTGTTATTTACATTTTCGGCATAAACATTGCTTAACAAAAATTGTATTGTAAATATTTTTATAAAACATTAAAATTTATTAATAATGAAGCTTGGAATAAAATTTAATCAAACATCTAAAAATCTTAAATACCATAAGTATTTCAAATGTGACAGATGCGGATATATATCTATCATTAAAAACACTTATTGTCCGATTTGTGAAAAGGATGGATATAGACTAAGATTGAAGTAATTTAACAAAAGCACTGAGTAACAATTTTGTTCTCAGTCATTTCCCTTCCGTTAACAGTTGAAACCTTGTAGTTT
>JAUWKH010000401.1 GCA_030614305.1 Bacteroidota bacterium | reverse complement strand
GCTAACCAGGCTTTTTCGCAACTTGCTTTATTTTTTCCGTTTATGGAAGATAAGGGTGCTTATTTTGGAATTGTCCTCGCAATTCTTGTAGGTTTGGTAATTATCGGCGGAATTAAAAGCATAGGGAATGTTACTGAAAAAGTTGTTCCTTTTATGGCATCGCTATACGTTATCACCGCTTTGGTAATTATTTTTATGAACATTACTGAAATGGGTAATGTATTTGTTTTAATTTTCAATGGAGCATTTAATGCAGATGCAATAAAAGGCGGATTTATCGGAGTTTTAATAATCGGTTTCCAACGGGCGTGTTTTTCCAATGAAGCAGGTGTCGGTTCAGCGTCAATAGCCCACTCAGCCGTTAAAACCGATGAGCCTGTAAGTGAAGGTATTGTTGCATTGCTTGAGCCTTTTATTGATACTGTTGTTATCTGTACTATGACTGCTCTTGTAATTATCTTTACAGGTTTACATAATAATCCGGGTGATCTGGAAGGATCACAATTAACTTCTGCTGCTTTTGGCAGTGTGTTTTCATGGTTTCCTTATTTGCTGGTAGTTGCTATTTTTCTGTTTGCTTTCTCAACAATGGTCGCATGGTCGTATTACGGTTTAAAAGGTTTTGATTACTTGTGCGGGGGATTTTTTGAAAATAAACTTGGTAACCGTAAAATCGGAACAAGGATATTTCAGTTCATATTTTTAGGATTTGCTGTTATCGGTGCTTCCTCATCACTTGATATAGTTATTGGTTTTTCTGATATGATGATCTTAAGTATGGCATTCCCAAATATTTTAGGACTTTTCATTTTAGCTAAGGAAGTAAAAAAAGACATGAAATCATATATGTCAAGAGTTAAGAGTGGGGAGGTAAAGAAGTATAAATAGTTACTCAACTGTTTAATTGACTTCGTCGAATCAAACGTTTAATAATATCTCTGTGTCTCTGCGTTCAATCAAACAAATATTCTAAACGCAGAGGCGCAAAGGCGCAGAGATAACAAAAGAATAAAACTTAGATTAATAATACATAGCGCAGCACAAGACCGCAAATAAATTCAGAAAAAACTATTCTAAAAAACAATCCCGAAATTTTAAACATTTTTTATCTTCTATTGTCCGATAGTTATTGGGTATGCGGTTTATTTATTTTACTTTAGTACGGAAGACCAAGCCGGCTGAATAGTTAAATGTTTATATTTCTGTTCTTTGCATTTCCTTTGCGTAAAACATATTCTGCTGATTAACACTGATTATTCCATTTCCAAATTTCCAATTTCCAATTTCTAATTTCTAATATCAATCTCTATCAATCTCTAATTCTTCAATCTCTTCATTTCCGAAAAATACGACTTAATTTCTTTACTAACAACCGGCGCCAGCAATAACATAGCTATAAGATTAGGAACAGTCATAAATGTAATTACCATATCAACAAAGTGCCACACCAAATCAATCCCCCAAATTGAGCCAAAGAAAACAAATAGGGCGTATAAATACCTGTATGGTTTTATCAGTTTTTCGCCAAAAAGATATTCAGCAGCTCTTGTTCCATAATACGACCAACTGATAATTGTTGAGAAAGCAAACAAAAGCAAACCGCCGGCAACAATATGCCTGCCTACACTTC
>JAUWKH010000303.1 GCA_030614305.1 Bacteroidota bacterium | reverse complement strand
CTGCAATCCTGTCCTGATCAATAGCATGAGAGCTTACCTCCATAAAACAATACGAACAGCCCGAATCAACCATTTCACTGATGATTTCATTAATTTTCAGAGCATCAGGCGTTGTATGAGTTGCAGGAATATCTTGTTCGTTTATTTTATTTTGAATGGTTGATATAAGCCCTGTTTTATACCCCAACAAAATAAATAACTGATGTAACAGAGTTGCAATCGTTGTTTTTCCGTTTGTGCCGGTAACACCAACCAACATTAATTTCGAGGAAGGATTATCAAAAAAATTTGAACTTATGACTCCTAAAGCAAAACCGCTGTTTTTGACTTTAATATAAGTTATTCCATCTTTCAGGTTTTGCGGAAATTTTTCGCAAACAACAGCAACAGCACCTTTCTGAATTGAATCATCAATAAAATTATGACCGTCAACATTCGTACCTATAACGGCAACAAAAACACATCCGGGTTTAACCTCGCGTGAATCAAAAGCTATACTGCTAATTTCAATATCAGTCAAACCTTTTACATTTGTGATGTTTGTTTTATATAATATGTCTTTTAACTGATTCAATTCTTTTAGATTGTTTGTTTAAGTTGTTGAAAGATTTAATATGATTTCAGTACCTTTTTTAACTTTACTTCCAGCTTTTACCGATTGATTTTTTACTATTCCTTTGCCTTTTAATTTTGTTCGCATACCTATATTTTCCAGAATATAAATCGCATCTTTTGCGCTCATACCATATACATTCGGAACTATTTCGGGCTTTATCCTTCTTTTACCGAATTTCACGGAATTGTTATTTCTTGAAGTTACCACCCATTCAGCAGTAGAGCTTAGTGTATCAATAGGGAAATCAAAGGTTTGATAAAATTTATGCAGGTCGCTTTGATTACCTGCTGTAACCAAAGGAATATATATTTCACTTTGCTCTTCTTCATTTTGCTGATGTATATCCAATTGTGTGGCATAAACTTTATCGGCTATTTCTTTAAATACCGGAGCTGCCACAGAACTGCCATAATACTTCCCACCTGACGGCTTATTTACTACCACAATACATGAATATTTTGGTTTATCGGCAGGAAAGTACCCTACAAAAGAAGCATTATAAAACCCTTTGCTATATCCTTTATTTTTATTAGCAATTTGTGCTGTACCTGTTTTTCCTGCAATTTTGTAGATACTGTTGTTTAAGCTTTTGGCTGTTCCACGTTCAACAACACCCTCTAAAAGACTTTGTACTGTATCAATAGTTCTTTTTGAACAAATGGATTTATTTATGACAACAGGTTTGAATATTTTAATTGTTTTTCCGGTTTGTTGTATTTCTTTAACAAACATTGGTTTAATCATTTTTCCTCCATTAGCAACTGCATTATAGAAAGTAAGAATTTGTAAGGGAGTTAAAGAAATTTCATAGCCAACCGACATCCATGGCAGAGTTGTACCGTACCATATTTTTTTATTCTTTGGGTGTTTAATAAACGGATGCCCTTCACCCTGAAATTCAATTCCCAAAGGTTTGTTAAGTGACATATCATAAAGGTGCTCAACAAATTTTTCAGGATTTTTTTTATAAGCATTCCAAATAATCATTGAAACACCAACATTTGAAGATTTTTCAAATGCTTCCCTACAGGTTATTTTACCATCCCTGATCTTATGAGCATCTCTCATTGTTCGGTTATAATATACGATCCAGCCATCTCCGGTATCTATAGTATCGCTTAAATTAACCTTTTCATCTTCAATAACAGCAATCATTGAAGCCAGCTTAAATGTAGAACCGGGTTCAACATTTTCTGCAAAAGCATAATTATATGATTCTTTGTATTTATTATCAGAAGAATCATATTGTAAATTAGCGATAGCTTTAATATATCCTGTTTCAACCTCCATCAAAATGGCACATCCCTGAAATGCCTTGTGTTCTTTTAGATGTTCTAAAAGTGCATTTTCAGCAACATCCTGAATATTTATATCAATTGTTGTAATAATATCTTTACCGTTTTGGGGTTCAATTTCATTTTCATCTTGTATGGGCTTCCAATCGCCATTGCAAATTCTTTGTCTTAATTGTTTACCCTTTTTCCCTTCCAAATACTCGGAATATGCCCCTTCAAGTCCTACAAAAAGATTTTCCTTTTTGTTTTCATATCCAATAGTTCTTTTTGCCAGTTCTTTAAAAGGCATTTTCCTGATAGTTTTTGGGATCACTATCAAGCCTCCTCTATATTTTCCCAATCTCAAAATCGGAAAGATTCGTAATTCTTTTAACTGTTCATACTTTACTTTCCGCTTTAAACGAAAATATCTGTTTCCTTTTTTTCGGGCATTTTTCAAATCACTTAAATATTCCTTTTTTGATTTATTTTTAAAGAGTTTAGATAAACAATAGGCAAGAGAATCAACTTTTTTATTAAAGAACTCATCGGAAATAAGGTTGGAACCAACATCCATTCTGATTTCGAAGACAGGGACTGAAGTTGCCAGCAAGCTCCCGTCAGATGCGCAAATATTGCCTCTAACAGCTTCAATGTTAAAATATCTCAGTTCTTGCTGTTGGGCCTTTTTAATTAAAGCGTTTCCTTCATAAAACTGAATATAAACTACCTTTCCGATAATAACAATTCCGAAAAACAAAATACCCAGGTAAACCAGGTAAACTCTCCATAATATGTCTTTTTTAATGTCTTTCAAT
>JAUWKH010000308.1 GCA_030614305.1 Bacteroidota bacterium | reverse complement strand
TAGACAAAACATTATGTTTTCAGCTACGATGACAGATGATATTGATGTACTTATTGACGATTTTTTTATTGCTCCTGCCAAAATTTCTATTGCTGTAAGTGGTACTCGTTTAGATAATATAGCTCAACAATCTTATCAGGTACAAAATTTTTACACTAAAATTAATTTGTTAGCACATCTGTTAAATTATAAAAATGAATACAGTAAAGTATTGGTGTTTGTATCAAGTAAAAAAAATGCAGATAAATTATTTGAAGCTTTAGAAGATAATTACGGATCAGAAACATGCGTAATTCATTCTAATAAAACGCAAAATTATAGAATAAGGTCAATCCGACAATTTGATGAAGGAAAGAATAGAGTATTAGTGGCAACAGATGTAATGGCTCGTGGATTGGATCTGGAAAAAATTACTCATGTTATTAATTTTGACACGCCTCATTTCCCGGAAAATTACATGCATCGTATTGGTAGAACCGGTAGAGCAGAACAGCAGGGTAAATCTATATTGTTTTATACCGAAAAAGAAGAAGAGTGGAAGGTAGCTATTGAAGAATTAATGTCTTACAAAATTCCAATTATTGATTTTCCTTTAGAAGTTGAAATCTCAAAAGAATTATTGACTGAAGAGCAACCTGTAATCGGGGATGTTAAAAATCCACATCGTAATTTGGTAAAGGAAGTTCGTGGACCTGCTTTTCACGAAAAGAAAGAAAAAAATAAGAAAACTAATCAGGGAGGTTCCTATCTAAGGAAAGGAAAAAAATATAAAAAACCTCAAACAAGAGGTGATAAAAAGTTTAATCTACGCAATAAAAAGAAATAGCTTGAATTTTTTAAGTGATATAAATTTTTAGAAAGTTGATGACTTAAATATTTTCACTTTCCGGTTTAAGCTGAATCCTTTAACCTGTTTTTCAAAATACTATGAATTATAACTCCTGCAAGAATTAATAAAGCTCCTGTTAATTCTTTCCAGCTCAGTATTTCCTGAATAATAAAATAGCCGAAAATGGCTGCAAAAACAGGTTCAAGTGAAAATATGATCACCACTTTTAACGAAGAAACATATTTCTGAACCCAAACAGTAATAAAATAACAAAACAGGGTTCCGATAAGGCCTAGATACAGAAGTGACAATCCGGCTTTCATGCTAATTTGAATTGATAAGTTATCAGTGAATAACCATGCAATAAAGCTTACAACTGAAGCAGCAAAAAATTGATAAGTAATAATAGTCAGTGTATCAGATTTTTTCACATATCTGCCTGCCAAAACAAGATGAACGGCATAAGTTATTGCCGTAATTGTAGTTATTAAATCGCCCGGGTTTATTGATGTTTCAAAATCGTAAGTAAGTATAAATAAACCAAGAGAAACGATTATTACGGTTATAAAATCAATTTCACTGAGTTTAGATTTATAGAAAAAGTATAAAATAAACGGAACAACAATCACAGCTGAACTTGTAATAAAAGCACTATGACCTGTGCTTGTATATTTCAATCCTATGGTTTGCGATGCATACGCCATTGCCATTAAAACACCTAAGATTGAACCATATACAAATGCTTTTCTATTTAAAAGCTGTTTTTTGTTTTTAAACAACTGGAAAATAAACATAGCCACAAAAGCTAAAGCAGATCTTATAAAAACAATAAGATATTCGTTAACAGTAGCAACGGTATCTTTAACAAGTAAAAATGTTGATCCCCAAACAATTGTAACCAATATTAGCAAGAATGTCTTCATGTCTGTTCTTTAATCATTATTCCACTGGCTAACCGGCCGGTCTTATTTTTATCTCTACGTGCCGAGTAAAATAATTCTGAGTTGGAAAAGGTACACATTCCCGATATTTCTATATTATTTTCCGGTATCCCTGATTCAATTAAAATTTGCTTGTTGGCTTTCCATAGATTTAAAAATCCTTTTTCAGAGTCTGTGATTGGAGTAATTAAATGATTTCTTCTAAACAATTTATTAAACTGTTCAATAAGGTCAGGTCCCACTTCATAAACTTCGGGTCCAATGGATGGGCCTATTCCTGCAATAATATTTTCAGGTTTTGTACCAAATTCTTTTTGCATAATCCTGATGGTTTTCATGGATATTCTCTGAACAGTTCCTTTCCATCCCGAATGTATTGCAGCTATTGCTTTTTGAACCGGATCATATAAAAGTATTGGTGTGCAGTCAGCAGTTCTAATGCAGATACAAATTCCCGGAACATTAGTTACTAAGGCATCTGTATCCGAAAATATTTCATTTACCGATTTTGCAATTCCAATATTGGAGCTATGCGTTTGTTTTGGAAAAACCATTTGTGATTTTTTAATATCAATAGCCAATGCGAGCGATTCTAAATTCTGACTAACATTTTTAGGACTGTCATTTACAGTATGTCCTAAATTTAAACTGAATAAATGACCTGAACTTACTCCACCAACACGTGTTGATGAAAAATGAATGACCTTGTCATTTTTAGCAAGATTTGCAAACCGAAGAAGTTTTATATTATTTTTGATTTGTGTAATCATATTCCAACTAACGTCAAATTTTAAACGTTGATATTCAGCATTTTGACAAATCCAACATCTTCAGGTTTAAGGTCAAATTTAGCAATGTTTTTTTTAATCCTTGAAACTAATTTCATTTTTCTTTTT
>JAUWKH010000190.1 GCA_030614305.1 Bacteroidota bacterium | reverse complement strand
CGCATTAAGTATAAAGAAATTTAAAATACGTTTAGAATAGTATGCGAACGATTTTATATATATTACAAAAGGAGTTTATTCAGATATTCAGGAATAAAGTAATGTTGCCGGTTATCTTTATTCTTCCGGTTGTTCAGTTGGTTGTGCTTGTATTTGCTGCAACAATGGAAATGAAGCATATTAATATGTTTATTGTTGATAAAGACCTCTCAGCTACTTCAAGACAACTTGTAAATAAATTTGAAGGTTCTACTTTTTTCTTTATTAAAAAAAACTCATTTTCAATTAAGGAAGCAAAAAATGAATTATTAGAAGACAAGGCAGATATTATTCTTAATATACCTTCGGGTTTTGAAGAATTACTTATTAAAGAAAATAAATCAAAAATTCAGTTATTGATTAATGCAATCAATGGTACTGCTGCCGGACTAATAAATTTTTATGCTACTTCAGTTATTTCCGATTTTAATAAAAATCTGTTAGCAGAGCAGATATACATTACACCCAATAAAATACCTGAAAATATTAACATCATATATTCATACTGGTATAATCCCGAGTTGAATTACAAGATTTATATGCTTCCCGGTATTTTAGTTATATTGGTAACTATTATCGGAATGTTCCTTTCTGCTCTGAATTTAGTTCGCGAGAAAGAAATGGGTACTATTGAGCAAATAAATGTTACACCTATAAAAAAATATCACTTCATTATCGGGAAACTATTACCTTTTTGGTTTATTGCATTATTTGAACTGGCATTTGGTTTAACAGTCGGTAAATTGTTATTTAATATTCCGATGGTGGGGAGTTTGCCGCTTTTATTTGGATTCGCATCTGTTTATTTACTTGTAGTACTTGGCATCGGTTTATTTATTTCAACGGTTTCAAATACACAGCAACAGGTAATGTTTCTGTGTTTCTTTTTTATGCTCATTTTTATTTTAATGAGCGGTCTTTTTACACCTGCCGAAAGTATGCCCGAATGGGCGCAGCGAGTAAATATTATAAATCCCTTTGCTTATTTTATGAAAGTAATCAGAATGATTCTTTTAAAAGGCTCTGGTTTTACTGATATAAAAAACGATTTTATTACACTTGGCGTTTATGCAGTAATAATTTTAAGTCTCGCTGTTTGGAAATATCGTAAAGTTACCTGAATAATACTCATCCGATGACTTAAGTCATCGGATGAGTTGGAAAAATTACAAAGAAAAAATAATATCTTAAGGAGAATGATTTTTTTTGTTTCTTATACAAATATTACTGCAATTTTTTATATATTGTAGCTCATGTTTATAAAAAAATTATACGGAAGTTTATTGTTGATAATTATTTGTCTGATAACGTTTAATTTATCAGCTCAGACAAATAAAAAACAAGTTAAAGCAATTAGGATTACTACGCCGCCTAAAATTGATGGTGAATTAAATGAAGCTGTTTGGGATAATATTCCGGTTGCTACTGATTTTTTTCAGTTTGACCCGTATAACGGAGAACCTGCCACTCAAAAAACAGAAATAAAAATTGTATATAATGATAATGCACTATTCATAGGAGCAATGATGTTTGACACTGCTCCCGACAGTATATTAACCGGCTTGGCAAAACGTGATGATTTTGAATATATAAATGCTGATATTTTTACTATTGATATCTCTCCTTACAACGATGGCTTGTATGCATTTTCATTTAAAGTCTCTGCTTCAGGGGTTCAGGGTGATGAAAAATTATCACCTTATGAAAAAGATGTTAATTGGGATGCAGTATGGGAAAGTTGTGTTAAGATAAATGATAAAGGATGGGTAGCAGAAATAAAAATACCATATTCTGCCATAAGATTTCCTAAAAAAGATATTCAAATTTGGGGAATAAATTTTTGGCGGAATATCAGACGAAAACGGGAATGGGCAACCTGGACCTTTGTCAATAAAAAAGTTAGCAGTGTTTTAGCTCAATCAGGCGAATTAACAAATCTTGAAAATATCAAACCACCTTTAAGATTATCAGTTAGTCCTTATTTGTCTGCCTATTTGGAAAAAAATTCAAGCAATAAAAATTGGAGATGTTTCTTTAACGGTGGAATGGACTTAAAATATGGGATCAACGAAAGTTTTACACTTGATATGACATTAATACCGGATTTTGGACAAGTAGAATCTGATGATATTGAATTAAACCTGTCTCCTTTCGAAATACGATATGATGAAAAAAGACAGTTCTTTACTGAATCAACGGAAATATTTAATAAAGGAGGAATATTTTATTCAAGGCGTATCGGTACTACACCTGTTGGCTATTTTGATGTGGAAGATAGTCTTAAAAAAGGTGAAAAGATAATTAGTAATCCTTCAGAAACACAATTAATTAATGCAACAAAAATTTCCGGAAGAACAAAAAAAGGATTAGGAATTGGCTTTTTTAATGCTATGACATCAAACACTTACGCAGTAATAGCTGATTCAAATGATAATGAATGTAATTTTATAACACAGCCGTTTACAAATTACAACATGATTGTTTTTGATCAAAGTTTGAAAAACAATTCATACTTCAGCATTGCAAATACTAATGTATTTAGAGCAAAAGATAAATATTCGGCAAATGTAACTGCAACAGATTTTAAAATTGTAGATAAAACAAATATTTATGCTATTGGTGGAAAGTTTATTGTAAGTCAAAAATATAACTCAAATGAAAAACCTGATTTTGGTTACAAATACTCTTTCTTTGCAGGGAAAATAAGTGGTAACTTTATTATTATTTATTCGCAAAATGTTGAGAGTGATAAATATGACCCGAATGATATGGGTTTTTTATATAACAACAATGAAATCACTAATGAAATAGAAATAGAATATAATATTTATGATCCCTTCTGGAAATTACTAAATTGGTATAATAATTTGAGTATAGAATATTCAAGTTTGTATAAGCCGAGAAAATACACTGATTTTGGAATTTTTTATAATACACATATTACTACAAGGAATTTTTTAACAATGGGTTTTGAAACTCATTATGAACCCTTTGAAGTTCACGATTATTTTGAAGCAAGAATACCCGGGAGATTATTTGTCAGACCTTCATCATATCATTTTAGTTATTGGCTTTCAACTGATTACAGAAAAAAACTTGCTTTTGATTGCAACTTAGGTTACTGGCGTGCAATAAATAAAAATAATCAATATTCATACTGGTATATGCTTTCTCCCCGGCTAAGATTAAGCGATAAAATAATGTTGAAATATGAATTTTTCAATGATTATGAAAATAATGATTTGGGTTATGTTAAAGATAAAATTGACTCATTGTCTAATCAAATTATTTATTTTGGAAAAAGAAACCAAACAACTATCATAAATACTTTAACAGCATCATATATTTTTAATAATAAAGCATCATTAAATTTCAGGATAAGACATTACTGGTCAAAAGTTGTTTATAATGAGTTTTATACTTTGAAAGAAAATGGATATTTAGAAAAAAGCGACTATAAAAATTATCACAATATTAATTTTAATATTTTTAATATTGATTTTGTATATACATGGTATTTTGCACCCGGTAGTCAAATGTCAATTGTATGGAAAAATGCAATTAATACCAAAGAAAATATTGTAGAATCTAATTTCTTTAAAAACTTTAAAAATATGATAAACTCTCCTCAGGCAAATAGTTTCTCGGTAAAAATATTATATTATTTAGATTATAAGTACCTGATAAAAAGCAAGAAAAAAATTAAATAACTTTTTAATCTGAAAATAGAAAAACTTATTCTTTAAAGTCCGAAAACTTCAGAACAAATTTCTTGTGGAAATTCAATGTTATATTGAACATACGTGCTATTTTCAATGTCGAATTCATGTTCGTGCCATTCACCATCAGCATAAACACCAATAATATAAGTTTCACCGAGTTCAACGCCACATATTTCACCATATCCGTTAATTACTTCAAACCACCTGAAGCACCAATCATCCCATTTTCTAACCCAATAGCTAAGAGTCGGACGGATTTCAATATCAGGATGGCTTGCACAATATCCTGTAATTTCCACATCTACGGTTGTTCCCATTGACTCTGCATAAAAATAAACATATAATTCGTCCGGCATACAAAGGTTATCGTAGTAATAAAAATCCCATTCAGTATAAACACCATAGCATTGGCTTGAATAGTAAGTGTTAACAGGGAAATATGCAGGAGCATT
>JAUWKH010000302.1 GCA_030614305.1 Bacteroidota bacterium | reverse complement strand
CAGTAAAGCAGTCAAATCCTTTACTGTAATTTCATTTTCGTTTTTCATAATTCATTTTTTTTGTTGAATTATGTTATACGAATTTGGTTGTTTAAAAGATTTTAGCTACTTTTGTTTTGTTCAACAACAAATATAGTGCATTTGGCAGATAGTGCTAATAATGAAGATGATAGCAATAATTAAACATAGTGGTAAATTGAAAAATTGGAGCGTTGAAATGCCAAACGCCCCATATTAAAACGTTACCGCCAAGCAAACAGAATGGGCATTTGCAGAGATAAAGAATGTAAACACCGCAAAAAAAGCAAAGAATATTATAGAATGTGGAGAATAATTAGTATATTTGTCGCAAATTATGCGAAGAATGAAGGTTTATATACACGAACAAGATAATTGGCCAGATTTTAATTGGGATAACAATCAAGTGTTGTTGAAATTGGGTGAAACACGAAACCTACAAGGAAAACTTTTAGGGAGAATGGAAACCCTTGGTTTTGACTTACAAAATGAAGCCGTATTAAATACACTGACATTAGATGTAATAAAATCATCTGAAATAGAGGGTGAATTTTTAGAAAAAGAACAAGTGCGTTCTTCAATTGCAAGAAGATTAGGACTTAATATTGCGGGTTCTGTTCACTCGGAAAGAAATGTTGATGGAATAGTTGAAATGATGTTAGATGCAACTCAACGTTATTTAGTTCCTCTAACAGCAGACAGATTATTTGATTGGCACGCTGCTTTATTTCCAACAGGAAGAAGTGGTATGCATAAAATTACTGTTGCTGATTGGAGAAAAGAAGGACCTATGCAAGTGGTTTCTGGACCTATGGGTAAAGAGAAAGTGCATTATGAGGCTCCAAAATCTGAACGAGTAGCCGATGAAATGAATATTTTTCTGAATTGGTTTGAAAACGAAAATGGATTAGATTTAGTATTAAAAGCAGCAATTGCACATTTGTGGTTTGTGACAATTCACCCTTTTGATGATGGAAATGGAAGAATTACAAGGGCAATAACTGATATGTTATTAGCACGTTCCGACAAAAGTGTTCAGAGATTTTATAGTATGTCAGCCCAGATTAGAGTTGAACGTAAGGAATATTATAACATTTTAGAAAAAACGCAAAAAGGCAATTTAGATATAACAGAATGGATTTTATGGTTTTTAAATTGTTTGACAAATGCAATAAACTCAACAGAAGGAATTTTATCGAAAGTGCTATATAAAGCAGAATTTTGGAAGTTGCATTCAACAACAATTCTGAATAAAAGACAGCAAAGTATGATTAATAAATTGTTGGATGGATTTAATGGTAAATTGACTTCTTCAAAATGGGGAAAAATTAATAAGTGTTCACAAGATACTGCTTTAAGAGATATTCAAGATTTGATAAAGAAGGATATTTTACAAAAGGAGGCAAGTGGTGGACGAAGCACAAATTATGAATTAGTAAAAATGCCAGGCGGTAACAATTAAGTCTCAATAAGTCAAGTAGAGCTTGACTTATTTGGACGCAGTGTTGCACTCAGCCTCCGGTAGCGGTTTAGAACGAGAATGTTTCTATGGGGATTTAATAATGTTTGCTTGGGCTATGATTTGGATTAGCCCTTTTTTATTGCTGACAAATACAGGATTAAGCCTACATATATTTGAAGTTCACAAAACATATTTCTGTCAATTTGCATTTGAAGTATTGCTTTGCTGCATTTTTTTGGAGTTTTGACACAGCAATACTTTATTGCCAAAATAGCAAACCGATTAACATTTAATATTGTACATTTTAAAAAATTCATTATTAATTCATTATTTTTATCGGTGGTGCTCTTTCTGCATTTATCACCTGAACTATTTCAAGCGATATTTGTCCGCACTTTCTACATTGAAAGGGGTTGAAATTTAACTTTTCTTTAGCGATTGTTTCCCAATTTATTTTTTGTTTCTGCCACTGCTTAAGACCAAAAAATTCTTTTGCCTTGTTTAAATCAACCGCTTTGTTACGGCTGCTTAAAATGCCATAATGCCGCATCTTCACAAATCCAAGTGGTAAAATGTGCAAACAAAATCTTCGAATAAATTCACCGGCTTCCAATGTCATTATTTTTGAAAACTCTTCTGTTTTGTAATCTTTGTATTTAAACGAAACTTTTCCATTGCCAACATCCACTAATCTATGGTTTGATATGGCTATTTTGTGAGTGTATCTCCCAAGATATTCTATAACCTGCTTTGGACCAAAGAATGGTCTTTTGGCATACACAACCCAATTTTTGCCCATCATCGCTTTTGCAATATGCTGCCCTATTTCCAGTTCTTTGCGCAGTTCTGCCATGAACTTGGCTCTAAAAACTTTGCTCAGTGCATCTCTGGGAAATAGATATTTAATGTTACGTCCGGATTGTTTTGCGTACTTTTTTGGAAACACCCATTTGCCCTGTGGGCTTATTCCACCACCAGGTACAATGCAGTGAAGGTGTGAATGCAAACTTAATTGTTGACCCCATGTATGCAGCACAGCTGTCATACCGGTTTTTGCACCAATATGTTTTGAGTCTTTTGAAAAAGCACTTATGGTTTGCCATGAAGCCTGGAACAAAGCATTGTACACTTGTTTGGGGTATTTTTTTGTTAAAGGGTTCAGTTCATGTGGTAAAGTAAAGACAATATGAAAGTAGGGAACGTCAAGCAATTCGCTTTCACGTTCCATTATCCATCTCTCTTTAGCAACCTGTTGGCATTTG
>JAUWKH010000396.1 GCA_030614305.1 Bacteroidota bacterium | reverse complement strand
TTCCAGGCTTAATGCTGTACCATCCGCAAAGTTATTGATGTCAGGATTCATTTGGCGTTGTTTTTGCTGGAGGCTCCTAAAACAACATATTATTTTCGATAATAGTGAAATTCACTATTAAAACAGAAATTGGAAAACAACATGAAATCAATTAAAGAATGGGAAGATAAACCGGCAGGGGCATCGGAACTATTGAAAAAAGTCGAACAACAAATCCATTCTATTGTTCCGAATGCAGATGTTATTCTTTATGGTTCTCAAGTTCGTGGCGAAGCCGGTAAATTTTCAGATTGGGATTTCTTGATACTTACTGATCAACTTGTCGATAGAAATCTGACAATAAAACTCAGAGATAGCTTATATGAAATAGAATTAGAAGCTGATGAAATTTTAAGCAGCATTATCCGAACAAGACAAGATTGGAATTCACCAAAATACTCTGTTTTATTATTTAAACGAATTATTGAAAAAGAAGGAGTTTTATTGTGAGTGAAAATCATCAGGATGATCTAATTCAATATAGACTTGATCGAGCACAAGAGACATATGATGAAGCTGTTTTAATGAAACGTGAAAAACATTGGAATACATGTGCTAATCGACTTTATTATTCATGTTTTTATGCTGTATCAGCATTATTAGAAAAACATGGATTTGCTTCAAGCAAGCATACCGGCGTAAAATCATTTTTTAATCAGCGCTTTGTTAAAACTGGTAAAATCAGCAAAGAACAAGGAAAACTTTACAACAATTTATTTGATGTCCGACAAGAAGGAGACTATATAGATTTTGTATATTTCGATGCGGATATTGTGAAACCGTGGTTCCCAAAAGTCAAAGATTTTATTGCAATAATTACCAAACTTATCAATGAATAACTCAGAATATTCACAAAGGAAAGTTAACTCCAAAAATTGTGAATAAAGGGAGGGCATAAACATGGAACAAATAGTAATTAAGGTATCAGATGAAGAACTTGAAGAAATCAAAAGAGACGCAGCAGAGCTAAAGAAAGTTATCACATGAGCAATATTGTTATATCCAATGCTACGCCAATTATAAAAGAGGCCGGTGGTATTCAAAAAATGTTATTGACAAATTTTTAGGTGACGTTGGTGAGTGAGGCGGTTCAAAATTCCTCTTGATCTTTCACCACAGAGCACACAGAGAGCACAGAGAATTATTTTTAAAAAGCTCTTCCCCCTCTGTGGTCTCCGTGTGCTCTGTGGTAAAATAATGCTCTTTACTTCGATATTCTGCGGTTCTGGCAACTCATTAACTTTAGGCATTTTAGGCATTTTAGGCACTTATAACTTTTTTTGCTTGACAATACAGGCTAATACATATAAATGTGCTAAAATTGATATAACAATTAGAGATTATTAGGGATTGATTGTTAGAAATTACGGATCAAAGGTTTTTTCTTAACACCTAACACTTAACACCTAACACCTATTTTTTAAGGAGGTGATGCGTGTCGGTTGTAAGCCACGGGTTGACGACCCATTCATTATTAAATGAATTAAAAATTATCAGGAATTTTTTTTAATTTTACTTTAAGGAGAAAAACAGATGAAAAAATTTACAATTATAGGCCTGGCCATCTGCCTTGCATTTGCGCTGGCAGCTCCGGCCACGGCGGTTGACGTTGATTTCAGCGGCCACTACTATG
>JAUWKH010000142.1 GCA_030614305.1 Bacteroidota bacterium | reverse complement strand
TATCCTGTTATAGAATTGTGATTCCATAAACCTTTGTAAAACTTTTTCCCTTCAAACTGGTGTGTAATTATGGGAATTCCGCCAGGCAGGCATATCTGCCCGCCATGAGTATGACCGCATAAATACAAACTGTATCCATTTTCAGCAGCAACATCATATAATTCCGGGGTGTGAACCAAAGCAATTTTAAAGCAATTAATATCTTCCTCCAATGCTATTATTGCCCGGTCTGTAAAGTAGTAAAATGGGTCATCTGTGCCGGTAATAGCTATTTTATCATTTTCGCGTTTTATAAAAACCGTTTCATTTATCAATAAATTTATATCAATTATATCCTCATATTCAGCCATTAAGTAAGTATCGTGATTACCTAATATAGCATAAATCCCATCATTCGCATTTATACAATCAGTGAGTTTTTTCATAGGTCTCAGGATAGTTTTTAAACTTCCCTGACAGCTTCTTCTGTAATCTCCCGTTAAAACACATAAATCATATTCAAGGCCATTGAGTTTTTCACAGATAACATCTTCTAATCCTTGTATGCTGTCAATATGAAGGTCGGAAAGGTGAAGGATTTTATAATTTTCAAATGAGCATGGTAAATCAGGAAAATACAGATCAATTTTATTGACTTTAATATTTTTTGCATTTTGATAACCTCTTTTATAAATATTAAATAATTTTATAAATATCAGAAAAAATTGCAGAACTTTCTCAAACAATGACCAGTGGCTTTTACTTTTCTTCCCACTGCGTTTATATTTCAGTCGGTCAGCTTCCAGGTGTGCACGTGTAGTTGCCCATATTTTCCTGCTTTCTTCATATTTTTTGTTGTTATTTGTGCTCATAATTTGGATACTATTCTATTATCTTATAAAACTTTGTTTTTTTGCAAAGTATTGGTTTTTTGATTATCAGTCTTCAGTTATCAGTCTTCAGTTTACTGGCAGTCAAAATGCCTACTGCCGACTGAAGACTGCCGACTGCCGACTTTTTATTATTATGATTTTTCGGTTCAAAGTTAATTTAATATTACAAACCTGTAACTTTGAACATGAAACTTGAAACTTGAATATTTTTGTGTTAAAATATCCATAGGCATTATTATTATAATTCAATTATAAAAAATTACATATTATATAACCTAATGATATGTTTATTTGTTTCATTTATTTCAAGTGCTAATTTTTGTAAAACGCCAAGATAACTTGACAGATGAAGAATGTTATCAATAGGTAGGCTGGCAATCAATCCCGACTTGTCAAGTTCTTTTATCCTTGTGCGTATATTTTCAATGAATTGAGATAAGTCGGGTATTGCTTTTGGTTTTGATTTTGACCTGATTTCGTTTTCAAATATTTCAAGGCATTGTATTGATTGATTATAAAAACTTTGTATGTTTCCTGCAATTTTGTTTCTAAGTTCTCCGCCTGAAGGTTGTTTATTAAGATTGGCTAATTCATCAAGTTTCTGTTGTATTCTTTTTTGATGTAATATTAAAGCATAGATTTCTTCTTTGTTGACCACCGATTTTCGGGGTTCTGTCATTGCTGCTTTAAAAGTGTTGCCTGTATTTTTCAAAGAATTTTCAAGTTTATTTCTGTCTGATATTAAAATATTTTTTCCATCATCTGACAAAAAGGATTCGGAAATTGCTTTGAGATACTTTACTTCAATTGTAAAATTATCAGCAATCACAGATTTTAATTTTTTCCCTGATTTATTGGGCCAGAAAAAATAAGATACAATAAGACCCAGTCCTACAGCTCCAGCTGTATTATATATGCGGATAAGCGAAAGTTCAAAATTTTCCGAAACAAGTAAAAGATAAATTAATAAAACACAAAAAGTAATAACTATGGTTTTTGCAAGGTAATAAGGTGACTGCATTAGAAAAATCATCAGGAAAACCGAAATAATCAAGAATGTATAAAAAACAGGACTATGAATTCCGGTCAGAAAAACAAATCCTGTAGATAAACCTGCCCCGATAATTGTTCCCAAAAGCCTTAGCACTCCTGTTTTAATTGAGTTCCCAAGATTGGATTTAACAATTATTATTACGAAAATTACAATCCAGATACCTCTTTCCACATCAAAATATTTGCTGACAAACATAGCTATTGCTGCTGCTATTGCTACCCGAATAGAATATCTGAAAATCTCGGATTTAAAATTAAAATTATTTTTAAGCTTTTCAATAGCCTTTTTAAAATCTATTTTTGTAACCTCATCTTTTGAAAAACTTAAAGACCTTTTACAATTATCATAGGCATGACTTAATTCCCTGACAAGTGATTTTAATGCATATAATGCATGCAGTGCTTTTAACCATGAACTTTTAGGAAATCCTTTAGGTTTTGATTTTCTTAAATCAATAAGCTCTTTTTGAATGGTTTCAATTTCTTTATTCAATTGGATAAAATCAGGCAATTTTTCTTTTTTCTTAATAGCTTTAACCCAATCATAAAAATTTTTCTTGGTTTTATTATGCAGTTGACTTAATTGAGAATGGATTGGTGCAAGTCTTTGCCTTTCTTCTTCGCTTAAATCAAATGACATATACATAGCTGTAATGTCGTCAATAATTCTTTCAAGGCTTTCGCTAAAAGCTGTAATTGATGCGACCGGACCGCCTTCCTGCCTGGGAGCAAGATTAAACATAACAGGAAATCGTCTTAAACGTTTAATAGCATTTAATGCTCTGTCTCTCCGTGAATTTATCTCTTTAAAATTAAATTCTTTTGTTTTTTTATCTTTGATATCGATGTTTAAAAAATCCGAGATATCATCTAAAGCCGTCCCTAAAATCGTACTTAATATAATTTTGGGTCTTATGGGTAAAATCATGTAAAAAATAATAAAAGAAATTACACCACCTGATGCTGCTGAAAGCGACCTGTAAATCCCATGCTCAAACGAACCGGGTATGTTAATCGGAATAACTACTGCTAAAAGTATCATCATACCCATTAAGCTGTATGTCTGATTTATTACGGGTACAAAAAATGCAAAAAAAGTTAAGATCATTATCCATAAAACAGAAACAATTAATGAATTCCCCGAAATTGTGGAAACCGGCGTTAGAATTATAATTATCAGGATTGATATTAACATATTCATTCTGCGGCTTGACATACTATTTCCAACTTTTATCTGGCTTATAAAAAAAGTCGGTAATAATGCCCATAATAAATAATCCCTGAAAAAGCTGTAAAATATTACAAATGTTATTAATAATGACAATAGCGTTTTAAAGGTATTTTTTAAATTAGTTGACAATGGATCAAAGGAATAAATATATTTTTTATAGAATTTTTTCCATGGGTCTTTGATAAATAACATAATCAATCTTGAATTCAAAATTTGTTTTAACAAATATAATTTATTATTTAATACATCTTTTCTTAATTTCGCAAATTAATAATTTAATAAACATCTAATGGACTATAAGTTCACTGAAATTGAAAAAAAGTGGCAAACATACTGGAGTAAGAATAAAACCTTTAAAGCGGAAATTGATCACACAAAGCCTAAATATTATGTGCTGGATATGTTTCCATATCCTTCCGGAGCCGGATTACACGTTGGGCATCCGTTAGGATATATTGCTTCGGATATTTATTCAAGGTATAAACGGCTGAAGGGCTTTAATGTTTTACATCCGATGGGATATGATGCTTACGGTTTACCTGCCGAACAATATGCTATTCAAACCGGAACACATCCTCAAATAACTACATATAAAAATATTGACCGCTATAGAAAACAGCTTGATAAAATTGGTTTTTCTTTTGACTGGGACAGGGAAGTAAGAACATGCGATCCATCATATTATAAATGGACCCAATGGACATTTATTCAATTATTTAATCATTGGTATAATAAAAAATCGGATAAAGCGGAACCTATTAATAATTTGATTCATATTTTTGAAACTTCCGGTAATCATGATATTTCGGCTGAATGTAGCCAAAAAGATGTATTTTCTGTTGAAGAATGGAATTCAAAAACTGAAAAACAACAACAGGAAATTCTGATGAATTACCGTTTGGCTTACCTTTCCGATACAATGGTTAACTGGTGTTCTGCATTGGGTACCGTTCTTGCGAATGATGAAGTTAAAGACTGTTTTTCCGAAAGAGGCGGTTTTCCGGTTGAACGTAAATTAATGAAACAATGGTCGCTTAGAGTTACTGCTTATGCCCAGCGTTTGCTGGATGGTCTTGATAAGTTGGATTGGTTTGATTCATTAAAAGAAGTCCAGCGAAATTGGATCGGACGCTCTGAAGGTGCGTTAGTAAAATTTTGCCTCTTCCCAGCTCTCCCCCAAAAAGGAGGAGATAAATCACGAAAAATATCTGAAGAAAAAAAAGAAGAAATTGATCCTTTTGGAGAAGAAGATTGGGATGAAGTTGATCATGGGGAGGATTTAGGAGGGGTGATTGAAGTTTTTACAACCCGCCCTGATACCTTGTTTGGAGCTACATATATGGTTCTTGCTCCGGAGCATGAATTTGTTGAAAAAATAACATCCTCAGATAAAAAAAAGAATGTGATGGAGTATGTAGCCCGGGCAAAAAACCGTACCGAAAGAGAGCGGTTGACTGAGGTAAAAAAAATCACAGGTGTTTTTACCGGAGCATATGTTATAAATCCGTTAAATAATAAAAAAATTCCAATCTGGGTGGCTGATTATGTTTTGGCAGGATACGGAACCGGTGCCATTATGTCTGTTCCTGCCCATGACAGTCGTGATTTTGACTTTGCAAAACATTTTGATATCCCAATTATTCAGGTTGTTTGTAAAGATGGTGAAACACCAACCGATACTAAAAACTGGGAAGAATCGAATGACGCCAAGGAAGGAAAGATGATTAACTCAGGATTTATGAATGGAATGAAAGTAAGTGATGCCATACGTGCAACAATTAAAAAAATTGAGGGAATGGGGATTGGCTATGGCACGATAAATTATAAGCTGAGAGATGCTATTTTCAGCAGACAACGATATTGGGGCGAACCGTTTCCTGTTTATTATAAAGATGGGATGCCTTATGTTTTGGATGAAAGTGAATTGCCTCTTAAATTACCTTCTGTTGATAAATACCTCCCGACAGAAACCTGCGAACCGCCTCTGGCAAGAGCCAAAAACTGGAATACAACAGATGGTTACCCTCTCGAAACTAATACGATGCCCGGGTTTGCAGGTTCAAGCGGTTATTATCTGCGATACATGGACCCGAAAAATGACAAAGAATATTTTTCAAAGGAAGCAAATAAT
>JAUWKH010000229.1 GCA_030614305.1 Bacteroidota bacterium | reverse complement strand
GCAACGGTTGGAAACAAATCATCAGTTAAATCAGGAATTGTTATGCCTTTTGAATTAGCATAAATATACAAAATAGCACCAAGGAATAAAAACAGCAGGTTAACAAAAACCAAAATGAAACTTAAGGAAATCATGTTTTTTTGAGCATCTTTTAAATTACGGCAACTCAGGCTTTTCTGCATCATATCCTGGTCAAGTCCGGTCATAACAATTGCTATAAAAACACCGCTAAAAAATTGTTTTAGGAAAAAACGTTTATCCTGCCAGTTATCAAAAAACATTTTTGAATAATCGCTGTTAAAAACCTGTGCGGAAATATCTGAAAAATTTGTGTTTAAATGCCTGATAATAACCACAACAGAAAAAATAACGGCAAGTAACATAAAAGTTGTTTGAAGTGTATCGGTCCAGACAATTGTTTTTATACCTCCTTTAAAAGTGTAAAGCAAGATTAATATCACAAATATTGTTACAGTTACCCAAAACGGAACTCCCCATGCATCAAAAACAAATATTTGCAAAACATTAACTACCAAAAACATTCTGAATGAAGCACCGATTATACGTGATAACAGAAAATAAAATGCTCCGGTTTTATACGACCAAAACCCGAAACGCTTTTCTAAATATGTATAAATTGATATGAGTTTTAATCTGTAATATAAAGGAAGTAAAACGGTTGCAATAGTGAAATATCCTAAAATATAACCCAAAACAACCACCATATATGAAAACTGCGTAGTGCCAACCCAACCCGGTACAGAAATAAATGTAACGCCCGACAGTGATGTTCCTATCATTCCGTAAGCAACAACAATCCATGGAGAAACTCTGTTCCCGACAAAGAATGCCTCATTGCCTGCTTTCCTTGAAGTTATCCACGAAATAATGAATAACAACAATGTATATGCTAAAAAGCTGACTAATATTAATTTTGGAGACATGGTTTGATTTACGATTTATGAATTACGAATTACGGATTAAAAATATTTTAAAATTATCAATTATAGCCTTTTAGTATTTCATTTATAATAATAACTGTAGAATCGTTTTCAAGATAATCAGGCAATTTATTCTTAAGGCTTTCAAATATTGTCTTATTATTCATCAACATCTTAGAATATTGATTTTCTTTTTTCCATTGAGTATGTTTTTCTTGCAGCATTTCTACATCTAATCTTGAGTAGCCCAAAAACACTATAAATAAAAAGATCATTATTTGCTTAAATAATTGAGGTAGTTTCATATCCTCTATGAAAGATAAAATGTAATCAATAAAACAAGCCAGGCTAATATAAATTGGTAAAGCTGCTACAATTGTAAAGGAGGGCATCTTTGTTTTAGCAAAAGAGAAAAATATGTAAACAGAAATAATAATAGCTATCAAAGAAATAAATATTTTTTTATTATATATTTTTTTGTAAAAAATAATGAAAGCAGGGAGAATTATAAATGGTACAATTCTTCCAAATATTACACTGATCTGGTCTAACTGGTACCAGCAGTTCCCTGAATGCCCATCTAAAGCTTCTGTGAAGTGTTTGATATTAAACTCATATGCCAAATTAGCTTCTGTTGGATACCAGTGAAAAATTAATAGTTGCCAAGGTAGCGAGATTATCATTGTTATTATAAGTGATATTATAATGTCTTTATATTTTGAAAAATTCCATTTATAGGATAGGAAGTTAAAAATAATCCATCCTAAATATACCAATAATCCAACCAACCATTTGCATAAAATGGCAAAGCCTGAAAAAATACCAATAATATAAATCCAATATTTCTTTTTTGAATGTATATATTCAATCCATGCCCAAATGCTTCCAGAAACGTTTACTAAAAAGGAGATATCGTTATGCTCCAATTCCTGTCTTCCTGCAATTAACTCTATTATATAGAAGGAAGTAGCAAATAAGAATGCTGTATAGTATCCTACTCTTTGATTTACTAATAATTTTGCTGAACGGTAACCAATTAACACTAAAAAAACGCATGATAAAGCACTCGGAAGCCTAAGTGCAAACTCGCTAACACCAAATATTTTAAAGCTCAAAGCAATTTGCCATAAAAATAATGGCTGTTTATGCAACCAAATATGAAGTCTATCCCATCGATCATATAAAATATTAACTACCGGATCATCATATAGAGTAGGCATTAACGGATGCTTCATGATATTTTTAGCGACTAACGCATGAAATCTTTCATCCCAAATATTGAGAAAAGGATCAAGTAATGCAGCAAACATATACAGAGCAAATGTTCCTAATAAAAGAATGATAATTGCAATTTTATATTTTTTTTTGAGATAAAAAAATATACTAATTATTAGAAAAAGAGTTCCTGTTAATAATAGAACTGTTTGATTGGTATCGAAATAAATATTAAACATATTGTTTACAGAATGACTAAAGTATTTAATTCGGTAATATAAAATAAAACAATTATAAACATATTATTTAATATTTAAAAAAATTTGTATGCCATTATTTTTCATTTTGCATTTCCTTGATTATAGCAATTACGAATTATTAAACGGATATTTTATTCGTTTGTTTTTCTTAATCATTAAATTAATCTTAAAAAGATTTGATTAATAAACATGAACAATTAAGTAAAAAATAATCTACAAGAAACATATATTAAACTTTATCATATCATATAATATTATGATTTATCTCAATATTTATTTGATTTATCTCATTTTATTTTAAAGTCAATATCCCCTTCACTATTTTTAATGCGAAAAATAAAGATTATATTTTTGCTGACTTAAATTTCTCCTTAAAATAATATAGTATTAACATATATATATAATATAATTCAAATATTTTTAAATTAAATCTCAAAATTTTATGAAAAAATTATTAAATTTTACATGGGTTCTTGTTTTTGGATTTACTCTATTTTTAACAAGTTGCAGTGATAAAAGCGATGACCCTTTACCATCAGCACAAAATAGGTTTGATGTTTTAAAAGCTTATTTAATAAGTCACAACATGGATTTGAGTGATATTCTTACTGATTGGATAACAACCGCAGAAGATGTATACACAATTATGACAGACGTTGATCCCTCAAACGACTATTTCATTATTGATATTCGTAAAGAAGCTGATTATGCAGCCGGTCATATTGAATGGGCTGTAAATTCCACATTAGGAAATATTTTAGTAACAGCACAGCAGGCCGGTGATCATCCAATAATAGTTGTATGTTATTCTGGTCAGGCTGCAGGACATGGTGTTGTTGCTCTTCGTCTGAGCGAATATACAGATGCAAAAGTTATGAAGTGGGGAATGAGCAGTTGGAATTCTGCAACAGCAGGCCCATGGAATTCACACACTGGTGATGCAGCAATCGGTAATGAAAACTGGATAGTTCCTCCTGGTAGTATTCAGGATAATACACCACATAATTCACCGGAAGTTAAATACATAACCACAAATGGTTCTGATATTCTCAAGGAGCAGATATTAATATTACTTAACGGTGGCTTTTTAGGTGTGTCTGGGGTAGATGTGCTTGCAAATCCGGCTGACTATTTTGTTAATATTTTTTGGGAAATTGCCGATATTGAGCTTTATGGGAATATTAAAGATGCTTACAGGATTAAACCGCTTACTCTTAGCACTGGCGAATATGCTTACCTCGACCCGAATGCAAAAATAGTTACTTATTGCTGGACAGGGCAAACTTCTTCAATAGTTACAGCATACCTTAAAGTGATCGGATATGACTCATACAGTTTGACATACGGAACAAACAG